>JBBQUE010000252.1:0-5436 GCA_038212805.1 Bryobacterales bacterium
CGGCACGACTTGAACGACAGGTTCGACCAGGGCCGCAAGCGGGAACTGCTCCGCCAAACCCATGAAGATGGTTCGCTGGATCAACCGATGGGCGGCCCGCTCAACAATTACATCCGCCGCCCCTCACGCTGGCGCGATATAGACCGCAACCTAAGGGTTCTGGATGCCAGTTTCGATCCATGGAAACTGCCGCGGGTATCTGGAAGCGTAACCGTCCAGACTTACAACGCACTTACTCTGAACCAGTTGTTTGAGTATCTGCGCGTGGGCGGATTGTCCCGGATTGAGCCTTTGCCGCAACTGGTTCCATTACTCCATCCGCCGTATCTCTCCATCCAGGTCTTGCCAGCGGCGGCCAAAGCCATCGCGCGGGAACGGTTGCAAGCCGGCATCGAACGTGCCGAGTCGTGGAACCGGCCGGGCCTGGAGACTCTGATCAATCCCATGCGCTTCACGAATGCTTTCACGGATCCGGCCGATACCACCGCGAATCTATCCGGCTTCCTGGCTTCTGTGCAGCGAACAGCCTGTGTCGAAGCTGCTAAAACTTCAAGTGATGCCTAGAATTCTAGTTACGAACGACGATGGATGGGACGCGCCCGGCTTGGCCGTATTAAAGGCGCTGGCAGCCGAAATAGGGGAAGTAGTGGTGGTTGCGCCCCGGGATCCCCACTCCTACGCCGGGCATCGCGTCACCACCGACGTCCCCCTGATTCTCACGGAAACAGGACCAGGCGAGTTCCATTTGTCCGGCACTCCCGCCGATTGCGTCCGCGTGGCCTTGACCGCTCTCTATACGGACGTGGATTGGGTCTTTTCGGGGATCAATCGCGGGGGGAACCTGGGCGCGGATATTTTCACCTCCGGCACCATCGCCGCCGCGCGCGAAGCGGCACTATTGGGCAAGCGCGCTCTCGCGGTCTCGCAATACGTCAGGCGTGACCGCACGTTGGATTGGGAGCAATCAAGCCGGCTGGCGCGCCCCGTGATCGCTGAATTGATGGCCGAGACCCGTCAGCCCAAGGTCTATTGGAACGTAAACCTGCCGCATACGCACGCAGAAATCCAAGTGCCCTCGGTACGTTGTGAACCGGATAACCAGCCGCTGGATGTCCAATTCAGGCGCGACGGCGACAGTTTCCACTACGCGGGCACGTATCAGTCACGCCCTCAAACCGCGGGCCTCGATATCGAACGGTGTTTTCAAGGTGCGATTACCATTAGCCGGTTGACGCTATAACTCAGGCTGTTTCGCCCGCCACGCCGAGCGGTTGCTGCAAGGCCGTCCGGGGGGTGGCGTCAGCCGCGTAATGTAACGCAAGACCGAAAGGACGAAAGAGTTTGGCCTGGGTCGAGCGTGCCCAAACTCATTCCGTATTCGCCTCCCGCCCCGCGGTGAGTTGATCCCAGCCGGCAATCGATAATTCACGCAATCGAAATTTTATGCACGCTTGCGGTTGATATACTCGCGCAAAGAGGGCTTCAATTTGTACCGTTTACTTGTATTCGCATTTCTTTGCCTGCTTACCATCTTTGCCTTTCCATGTCCCGCGCAGTTTGAATCGGCGGACGTGCTGGGCACAATCCGCGACGCCACGGGTTCACCCATCGCCAGAGCAGCGGTCACCTTGTTGAATCAGGATACCGGCAGCCTCGCGAAAACCGTTACGGACGACAGCGGGAATTACACCTTCCCCGGCGTCAAGGTGGGCCGGTATACCGTCACCGCGGAAGTTACCGGCTTCTCGAAGGCCGTCGCGGCTGATATCCGGGTAGACGTAAGCGCCCGCCAGCGCGTAGATTTTACGATGCAGGTGGGGCAGATCACCGATTCTGTCCAAGTGACGGATGCGGCGGCGGCGCTTGAGACCGATTCCAGCGAACACGGCCAAGTGATCAACACCCAACAGGTGGTGGAACTTCCCCTCAACGGACGGAATTATTCCGATCTGGCGCTGCTGGCCACCAACGTCCACAAGTCCCCCATCGCGGCTACTTTTGCCGCCAACGGAACCCCGCGTGAAGGCTCGTTCAACGTGAACGGCATGCGCAGCACCTATAACAATTTCCTGCTGGATGGCTTGGATAACAACGCATACTCCCCCAGCAACCAGGGCTTTTCCAATCAGGTGGTGCAGCCTTCACCCGATGCCATCGCGCAGTTCAAGGTAATCACCAGCAATTTCAGCGCGGAGTACGGACGCGTGGGCGGCGGTGTGATCAACGTCGCGTTACGCTCCGGCGGCAATCAGATCCACGGCACTGCGTATGAGTTTCTGCGCAACACCGCCCTGAATGCCACCGGGTTTACCTTCAGCCCTTTAGTTTTCCAGAAGCCGACTCTGCAGCGCAATCAGTTTGGCGCAACCATCGGCGGACCCATCATTAAGAACAAGCTGTTCTTTTTCGGGGATTACGAAGGCTTTCGTCAGTTGCAGCGATTTTTGAATTTCGATTCCATTCCCACTTCGAACGATCGAAGCGGCATTCTGCCCAACACGGTGGTGAACCCGCTGACGGGCGTGGTTTACAAGGCGGGCACACAAATTCCACTGTCGCAGGTAAATCCCTTCGCCGCCAAGGTGTTGGGCCAGCTTCCGAATACCAATGGCCCAGGCCGGGCGAACAACCTGGAAGCGCTCTTGCTGGCCAGGGACTATTCAGACAAGTACGACGCCAAGCTGGATTACGTTATGAACCAAAAGATGACGGCGTCCCTGCGCTTCAGCCAGCGCAAAGACGTTCAATATTACGAGCCGGACATCTCTGGCCCCTCCGGCGGCGCGGGCAACGGGTTCATCCACGCCCTCCAGCAGCAGGCGGCCGCCGGCTACACCTGGACCGTCGGCCCCACAGCCCTACTGGATGCGCGGTTCGCGTTCAACCACGTGCTGGCTGGGAAAAGTCCGCCCTACCTGGGTGGCGCCAGCATGCTGGATCTCTATGGCATCCCCGGGCTGCCCACCTCGTCCAGCATCGCGGGCGGGCTGAACACGCAATCCGTCGGCGGTTTCACCGCTTTTGGCCGCCAGGCTACCAATCCGCAATATCAGAACCCCACGTCGTTCAACCCGAAGATCAATTTCTCGTGGATCAAGGGCCGGCACTCGCTCAAGATGGGCTATGAATTCCTGATGGTCCGGACACTGGTTCTGGATATCAATCCACTGTACGGCTCGAATACTTACTCCGGTCAGCTCAGCAAGCCGACGTGTCCCCAACTGGGTCTGGCGGCGGGCTGCGCGGTACCTGCCGATTCCACTACGTACAACCTGGCTGACTTCTACTTTGGATTGCCCAGCACCATCGCGCTAGGCAATACATTCGTGACAAATCAGCGGCAGCATGTGCATTCCCTTTATGCCCAGGACGATTACCACGTCACGCGCAAGCTGACCCTGAACCTGGGCCTGCGCTGGGAATTCGCCACGCCCATCTGGGAACGCGATAACAACTGGTCGAACTTCAACCCCAAGACGAACACTCTGATCGCGGCTAAGAATGGCAGCCTCTATGATCGCGCCCTGGTGAATCCGGATTACAAAGATTTCGGGCCTCGCATCGGAGCCGCCTACACCGTGGATCCAAAAACCGTGGTGCGTGCCGGTTATGGCATCAGCTATTCGTTCTTCAACCGGGTAGGCAGCGCGCTTGAAAACATCAATGCTCCCCAGGCCATTTTTGGAACCCTCACGCAATCGTTCCCCAACGGCGGACCGGTTCCGGCTTCGTTTTTGACTACGCAAAAAGCGTTCACTACCGGCATCGCCAATCCCGCGAACTTCAATCCCATTACTTCGAACATCGATTATGTGGACCCCAATTCCAAGTGGACGCAGGTTCAATCGTGGCTGTTCTCCGTGCAGCGCGATCTGGGCCACAACATGGTAGTTGAGTTGGCTTACAACGGCAACCACAGTGGACGGCTGCCGATTATCGCCGACTATAACCAAGCCGTACCGAACGCGCTAGGGGGAAGCCTGGGCGTGCAAGCCCGGCGGCCGGTTCCAAGCTTCGGTCCCATCACCTGGGTGGATCCGGTGGGAACCAGCGATTACCACGGCTTCTCCGCCCGAGTGGAGCACCGGTTCGCCAGCGGACTGTACTTCGTGAATTCATTCACGTGGGCCAAGGCGCTGGGAAATTCCGAGCAGGCACTGGAGGCTTATCCGGGGTACACGGTGGCTAACGTCCAAAACATCCGCAACCTGGCCGCGGAGCGCGGTCCCAGCAGTTTCGATGTGAGGTTCATCAACATGACCAGCGTGGTTTATGAGCTTCCGTTTGGGAAAGGCCGCAAGCTCATGGCCTCCGCCAATCCGTTTGCCGATGCGGTTCTCGGCGGCTGGGAAATAAATGCGATCAACACGGCGAACACAGGAACCCCGGCCAACGTGAATTACGCACCAACCGCTGCCAATGACGTCACCGGCTCCATCGCCGACTTCCGCGGTGCCGCCGTGCTGCGGCCTAACGTCTCCGGCAGCGCGGTCGATCAAACCAAGGGACAGACGGTGAATACCTACTTCGCCGGTTACACCTTCACCACTCCTCCGGCCAACGCCCCGTTTGGGAACCTGAGCCGGAATGCGTTCCGGACGCCTGGCCTGGGCCAGTTGGATCTGGGCGTCAACAAGAGTTTCCGGATTCACGAAGCCATCCGGCTCCAGTTCCGCTCGGAGTTCTTCAACGTGCTAAACCACACCAACTTCGGTCCTCCCAACGCTACCGCGACCAACAGCGCTTTCGGGACCATCCGGACCACCTATCCGGCCCGCCAGATTCAGTTTGCCTTGAAGCTGATTTTCTAGTTGGCCCCGGCCGCCTCCTGTTATTCTTTTGGATGTGCCAGCGGCAACGAAGACTGAAGGTACCGTCGAGATGTTCTGCTCTTACTCGCACCAAGACGAGCCGCTCCGCCAGCAATTTGATTCGAGCGTGGCGCTACTGCGACGGCAGGGGCTAGTCAACATCTGGCATGATCGAAAGATTGACGCAGGTAGCGAATGGGGCGGTGAAATCGATGAGCATCTAAACAGTGCGGACATCGTCACTCTGTTTATAAGCGCAGACTTTCTGGCGTCCGATTATTGCTATGAAAGAGAGCTGCGCCGGGCGCTTGAACGCGAGGCCCAACATGAAATTGAGATTGTACCCATAATCGTTCGTAAATGCGACTGGGAAGAAGCGCCGTTTGCCCGCTTTCAGGCCATTCCGACAGGTGCTAAACCGGTGACGGCCTGGACCGATCGGGACGAAGCCTGGACCGATGTTGCCAAGTCTTTGAAAAGTACGGTCCGGAAGGTGCTCACTCGCAAGTTAGCAAAGATCACAGCCGAGCTTAAGTTCTTCGGGGTACCTGTTGAGGAATTCGTTAGGCATCCGCCACCACCGCAAGACGCCCAGTCTTTGTGCAATCAAATTGCGCGGGACGCG
>JBBQUE010000253.1:0-5432 GCA_038212805.1 Bryobacterales bacterium
GTGAAGCCGCGGGCGAGCTCCTCCTTGATCTTGGTTGGCGTGTTCGCGTGCGCGTACACTCGCACCCGGTTCCGCGTCGGTCCGCCCAGCAATTCATAGATGGGAACGCCGAGGGCCTTCCCCTTGATGTCCCAGAGCGCCATGTCGATGCCACTCAGGGCGCTCGTGAGGATCGGCCCGCCCCGGTAGAAGGCATGCCGGTAGATGGCCTGCCAGTGATGCGCCACGGGCCGCGGATCCTTCCCGATCAGGTACGGTTCAATCTCCTTGATCGCCTCGGCGCAGGTCAAGGCCCGCCCCTCGGTAATAGGCTCGCCCAGCCCCACAATGCCCGCATTTGTGTGAATCTTCAGGAACAGCCACCGGGGCTTCACCAGAATGGTTTCGAGCTTGGTGATCCTGATCTTGTCCTTCGCGCGAATCGGCGCGTCCGGACTCTTTTGGGCGGCTGCCTCCGCGGCAGTCATGGCCGCAAACACGCTCGCAATGGCGTTTCGTCGTGTCAACTGTGACATAGTGTCTAAAAGCCTATCAAATCTCTGCCTTGTATTACGATCTAAGGAGTGCCCCCGCAACCCAAGATCGAGCTGGCCAGCCAGCGCAAACTGCGCGTCCGCAACAAAGTGGGCTATCGTATGGCGCACTGGCCCATCTGGATAACCGTCTTCTTCCTGGCCCCCGGCCCCCTCATCTTCGACCTCTTTAACCAAGGCTTCGATTGGCGCATGGCCGCCTGGCTGTGCGCCGTCCTGGTGGGCACCGGCATCGCCGGATTCAACGGCCAACTCCCCGGAGTCGAGCCCGCCCCCTACATCCTGCGCTTCACTGAGGACAGGCCAAACCCGCTCTATCGCCGCGTCTGCTACACCTTTGCCTGGGCCGCGGTCGTCACCTTCGCCTCGCTGAATTTCACCGGCCTTCTCATCGCTGTCGCCACCGGAAAATGGCGCATGCTCCAGCTCTATGAAACCGCCTACTTCCCCATCGCCATCGCGGTCTGGATCCTCGGAGCCCTTGGGCAACTCCCGCGCGTCAAACCCTCCACCAAGGGCGAGGGCCATGAGCGCCGCTATTTCTATGGTTCCGTGTGGGCCGTCGCCATCGCCCAACCAATTCTGGGTGTCCTGTGGAAAGTCCTGCCCCGCACCCACGCCGCCGATATCCTCAAGCTATCGGTCTTCGTCTTGACCCTGGCGCTGGTTGGCTATCTGGCCGTGCTCGGCGTGCTTCCCCGGACACGCGTCATCGTTCCCGGCGAACTCGCAGTCTCGGATTAAATTGACGTTCTTCCTGATCGTCTCCGCCATCCTGTGCGCCATGCCGGTAGCGGGCTTGATCTATCAGTGGGTAGGCCTAGGCCAGGATGCACGCCGTTATCCCGCGCCTGGCAAAATGCTTGATGTGGGTGATCATCGCCTTCATGTTCACGTCACCGGCACCGGTCCCGCCACCGTGCTCCTGGAAGCTGGAATTGCCGCATCCTCAGTCAGTTGGCAGCCTGTCGAAGCGGGTATCGGAGCCTTCGCGCAAGTCTGCGCTTACGACCGCGCCGGCCTGGGCTGGAGCGATCATTCCTCCGCGCCCCGGACCATCGGGAACATCGTCCGGGACCTGCACTCTCTGCTCGCCAAGGTCAGCCCGTCTGGACCAGTCGTGCTGGTGGGCCATTCTTTTGGCGGGTTAGTGGTCCTCGAATACGCGCGCCTGCACCGCCAGGATGTGGCTGGATTAGTATTGGTGGATCCGCTGCCCGCAGCCGAATGGCACCCGCCCATCGCCGCGGAAATCGACCGCCTTCGCCACGCCGTCCGTTTAGCCCGTCGCGGCGCGTTGCTCGCCCGGCTGGGAGTCGTTCGTGTCAGCCTGGATCTGCTCAAAGCCGGATCCCGCACCATCCCCAAGCTGGCCGCCAGAACCTCAGGAGGCCGTGGATCCAAGTTAACGGAGCGGCTGGTAGGCGAAGTCCGCAAACTTCCCCGTGAACTGTGGCCGGTAGTGCAGGCGCACTGGTGCCAGCCGAAAAGCTTCAAGTCCCTGGCGGATCACCTGGCGTCCCTACCCGTTAGCGCAGCTGCATGTGACGCTGCCAGCGGGTTAGGGGATCTGCCCTTGATCGTACTTTCGGCCGCGGATTCCAGCCCCAGCCGGTCTGTGGAGCATGACCGCATGGCCGCCCGTTCCACCCTCGGCCGTAAAATGGTGGCCGAAAAAAGCGGCCACTGGATTCAACTCGATCAGCCTGACCTGGTGATCGAATCCGTGCGGGAAGTTATTTTGCGAAGTAGGCGTCGTTCATCGTGACCGTGGCCTGTTTGCGCACGTTCTCAACAGCCTGCTGGGCCAGCTCCGGCTTCATCTTCTTGGCGATTTCAGCCTTCACGTCATCAAACGACGACGTTGCGTGCTTCTCCACTTTGATGATGTGATAGCCAAACTGCGTCCGGACAGGCTCACTCACTTCACCTACCTTCAGCTTGAAGGCTACTTCGTCAAAGGCGGGAACCATGCGCCCGTGCGTAAACTCGCCCAGGGATCCGCCGTTCTGGCCAGATCCCGTATCGGCCGATTCAGCCGTGGCAACCGTGGCGAAGTCTGCCCCGGCGATGATCTTGGCGCGCAATTCCTTGGCCTTGGCCAGAGCTTCTTCTTCGGTCAATTCCTTCTCGTTCGGCTTCTGAGGAACCTGGGAACCCTTAAACCGGATTAGAATATGACGGGCGGTCACTGTCTCGTATTCCGACTTGTGCTGGTCGTAGTAAATCTTCTCAGCGGCCTCATCCGGCTTAATCGAAGCCGTCAGTTCGCGCGCCAGAGTATTGGCCAACACGCTATCCATTTGAAACGCCAGCAGTTCCTTGGTGTCCGGCGATTTGTCCAGACCCCGCTTGCGGGCTTCCTGGGCCATGGCCTTCATCACCGCAACCTGCTCGGCGATCTGTTTCCGGCCGCCGGGGGCATTGGCGCGCGCTTTCATCTGCTCGGGCAGGGAACTGATCAGCCGCTCAAAAGTGGACTTCAGAATTTTTTCGTCGCCGATGGTCATAACAACCGGATCGGTTCCAGGCAAATTTTCCAGAGCTAAGGCTGGCTTGGGGGCCGGGGGCGTCTGGGCCAGACAGAGAGCAAGCGGCGCAAAAAGCAATGCGGTCTTAAAAGGGGTGAAGAGTTTCATGAAGCTTTCCTTCTTAGAATACCGTAGCCGATGTCCCCAGATAGCTCCTGACCACCCGCTGGCTAAGCCGGTCACCCAGCACGCTGACTACTTTCGAAAGACCGTCGGCCAGAATCCCGCGGGGCGCAATAATCGTCACGCGGATGCCCGTCGTGAGGCCTTCGCCGGACCGCGGATCGATGACGTGGGAGTAGCGCTTACCGCCTGCGTCCAGATGTTGCTCAGCGTCCCCTGAGGTAGAAACGGCGCAGTTTGCCAACGTGCGCGTTCGCTCCTCGCCTCCCAGCCCGATCTTCCATCCGGCTTGCCCAGGGGGCGCATCGCTAAAAGCCAGGTCGCCGCTGGCCGCCACCAAAGCGCTCCGGATGCCCAGACGCGTTAGCACTTCCAGTGCCTGATCCGCCGCGTATCCCTTCCCGATCCCGCCCGCATCCAGTTGCATCCCGTCCAGATCCAGCCGGGCCGTCCGTCTTCGCATATCCAGGTGCAAGTGCCGGTAACCCGAATGGGCTAGCGCGTCGGCAATGGCCGCGGCATCCGGTGGCCGCCCCTGCTTCCGTGCCTGGCGCCACAGGTGCGTCAGTGGACCCACGGTGACATCGAACGCCCCATGGCTTCGTTTTGCCAGATCCGCGCTCGTCACCAGCACCCGAAACAAATCATCGCTCAGCGGCACAACCGTGCCCTTCGGTGTTTGGCACAAACGGTTCAACTCGCTGGCAGGTCGGTAATCCGAAAGGGTTTCGTCCAACTGGCGGACCCGTGCAAAAGCCGCCCGGAAAGCCGCGTCGGCAGTTGGAACATCCGCGGCGTACAGCTTGATCCGGAACAGCGTTCCCATATTCGCCTCCACCGCCTCAAAGGGCAGCAGAGCCACTAAAGCAAATAACGCCAGCACGGCTACTGCTCGTCGTGCTCCACGCCGTTGTTCCAATACCGGAACATCGCCGCCGCGTCGGGAACCTTCATGGGACGCACCAGCCGGAACCCCAGCCACTGGGCATCGGTGTGGTACCAGATGCTCTTGGGCAACTGCGGATCCTGCTGCTTCCACGTTGCATCGGACCCCACCCGCACCGTACAGCTCACCGCATCCGCCGGGTCGTTCCACGATCCCCCGCGTACAGAATGCGGATAGGGCTGGGTTGCCAGCACCCATGGGTTCGTTTTTTCACCCGCCGTATACGGGGCGTATTGGTCCAGGGTCCACTCCATCACGTTCCCCAGCATGTCGTAGAGTCCCCAGGCGTTGGGCTTCTTACTGGCCACTTTCTGATACTTGCCGCTGCTGTTATCGGCGAACCAGGCCACGTCCCCCAAGGCCCCGCCGGTACCGTTGGAATCCGCGCGGCACGCATATTCCCACTCGGCCTCGGTAGGCAGCCGGTAAAACTCCCCGGTCTTCGCGCTCAGCCATTCAGCGTACTTGTTGGCGGCGTGCTGCGTCATGCTGATGGCCGGGAACCCATTGATTCCCATGCCAAAACTCATCTCCGCATAAGGCCGGGTCGGACGGCTGACGGCGTCCAGCGTTGCGTCCTGGTGCGCCACTTCACCGGCCTGATTCGCGAAAGTGAAAAGCCGGTATTCGTCCCAGGTGACTTCATGCTCCTGCATCCAGAAGGCATCCAGCGTAATCCGGCTGGGACCCATTTCGAAGCGGCCGGCCGGAATGGGCAGCATGCGATAGGTGATGGTCGTGTTGGGAATCGTAACCTGATACGCGATTGGCTTCGTTTTTTCGTGAGTCTGGTTTTCGTGAGTAATCACCCGCTCACGGATCCGCCGGACCTCTTCCCGTTCATCGACTTTCGCGGCCGCGGTAGGCGATGTCAACACCCCAACCGGCCAGTCCGCGCCCTGCTCAATCCACTGGCGCAGGGTAGCCAGTTGCTCGTCTTGTAAACGGGGCCCACCCGGTGGCATGGCCCCAGGCCGTCCCGCTGGCAGCGCCGCCATCAGATAAAGCCGGCTGGCCCCTGGCTTCCCAGGCACCACGCTCTTCCGGTCCAACTTGGCTACCTTAGCCCCGGAGTGGCACCCGGTGCAGGCATTCTCCAGCACCGGCGCAACGTCCCGCCGGAAATCCACCTTCGTTTGTCCGAAAGCCAAAGGCGAAAACATTGCGGCCAACAACCATCGCTGCATCATTTGAATCAATACGGCTAGATGAACTTCGTGATACCCGGCATGGCCCGCGGATTAACCGGCAGCGCCCCGTTCCAATCGATTTTCTCCGGTACCAGGCTCTCCTGCGAGT
>JBBQUE010000254.1:0-5429 GCA_038212805.1 Bryobacterales bacterium
GTGGCCATCGGCCACGAAGATATCGCCGTTAGGGGCGACGACGACATCGGAGGGCTGATTGAACTCATCCGGACCATCGCCTGCGATCCCCGCCTTACCAAGCGTCATCAGGACTTTCCCCGCGGGTGAGAACTTAAAAACCTGGTTGCCCTTGCCGTTGCGCGCCTGGCCGTCGGTGATCCAGACATTGCCCTGCTTGTCCACGAAGATGCCGTGCGGGAAGATGAACATGTTCTCGCCGAAAGCGCTGAGCAGCTTGCCGCTGGCGTCGAAGTGCAGGATGGGCGGCATGGATTTATCCGCGCAGATATTGGCGCCGCAACGCTCGGCGATCCAGACGCTTCTGCCGTCAGGGCCGATCTCAACCGCGCTCGACGAACCCCAGGTCCGGCCTTCGGGCAGCTGGAAATAGTTATCAACGGTCCGATACGGGTTCGGCTGGGCGAACGCCGCCACGGCAGCCAAGGCCAGGATCAGCATGCGAGTTGTCATTTGGAGTTTCTCGATTGTACCGTGACATGGGCAGTTGTCCAGCAGCACTGAAAGCCGCGTCCACCGTCGCCTGACCAGTCGTTGGCAACCAATAACAGGGTGTACTCACCCGGTTCGCTGAACGTGGCCCACGCGATGGATAAGCCTGCTGCGTCGATAGGCGGCTTCGCGGTGCTGAACGTTACCTTGCCGGGCCCGCGGTATTTACTCCACGTCAGAACGATGGGAGGCGTGGGCGGCGGCCTGGAGCCCGGTAGAATCTTCGCGTCATCGGTGGCCCGGACTTTCAGTTCAACGGGCTGCGGAAACCCGGCGGTTAAGGATGTGCCAAGAGCAAGCGGTCCTTGCACCGTGCCTTCGTCCACGAACCTGAGCACTGGCGGCGTGTTGCCCATACCCACATCAAAGAACGGCGAAATCTCCCAACGGGGATCCAGGCTCATGGGAATAGTAGTGGATTGACCGTGCCCGTTGAGCGTCCACGTTAGTTTCCGTACGCCGAAATCGGCCGGCACAATGACGCGGAACACGCCCCACTGGCGGCGCGAGAGAAAATGCGTGGGCTGGCCGCGGTCCGGTTCGCCAGGCTCAATGTGGTTATTGGGACCGATGGGGATATCGATTTCTTCCTGGTAGTTGCGATTGAAGTAGCCGAGCAAAATGCTGAACGTACCGTCGGAGTTTTTGAACCAGCCTTCAAACGCGCCGGTCACGCTCTGCCCGGCATGATGCGGAGGCTCGATTTGGGCAAGCCCCGTGGCGCAACAGATCGCCAGCGCTAGCGTTTGGAAACAGCCGCGTGTTTTTGCGCCCACTGGCGGTAATCCTCTTCGCTGATGTAGGTGACGTTAACCCAGGCGTGGGCCATTTCGTCGACGGTACGGTCGCCGAATCCGACCCATTGATCGGGGTCGGGATTGTTGGGGTTGGCCGTGGTGTTATCGTGCCAGGCGGTCATGCGGATCACTGTTCCCTTGGGCAGCACGGGCGCATCTTCCTCGGCATAAATGTAGTTGTTCATCCAGTTGAAGTTGAAATTGCCTACATAGCTCAGGGTGCGCATGGTGCCATCGGGCAGGATGGCGTCCAGCTTCATGGCCTTGCCACGAAGATGCATGTGCGGCTGAAAGTTTTCCAGCCGGGCAGGGGCGCGCAGAACTTGAAACGTCTCACTCTGGGCGATGGAGTGCGGCGGAATATCGATGGAATCGCCGGCGATGGTTCCGAACAGTGAGAGCCGCGTGCGGTACTTGGGAACCTCGCCCTTCGGATAGAAATAGACGCCCAGTTCCACGTGGTCGCGAATGGATTCCCCCACGGCATGCAGGTGAATATCCCAACGGATTTGTGAACCGGGAAGAACCAGCTTGCCGGTGTTGGGGCGATAGACGTCGTACTGCTTACCCACGGCCCACTCCATCAGGAGCCCCGGCGGCAGGTCATCCGGCTCATCCTGATCCAGCCGCGCCAGTGCGTGATGGACAATACGGCGGCCGGCCGTGGTCCCGGGCCGCATCTCGACGGCGCGCACCCAGCGGGCTTCGCTGAGTTGGATGGGCGTGGCCGGCTTCCACCACACATCCTGGCCTTGCGCCGGCATGGTGAAGGGTTCTGATTTCAGCACCAGATCTGGTTCGCCGAATTGCCTGGCCAGTTGCCAGCCATCCTCGATAGGCCACTTCCTGGGCGGCGGCAGATCGCGGGGATCGCCTTCTGGCGCGCCGGATTCCACCCAGCGGGCAATGGTTGCGATCTGGTCTGCCGAAAGCGAACGATCGTTCTGAAAATGCTGGATACCAACGGTCTGATCAATGTGCCAGGGAGGCATTTGACGTTTGATCACGCGTTCGCGGATAGACTTGGCCCAGGGACGCGTCTCCTGATAAGTAGTGAGCGCCATGGGCGCGGCCGTTCCCTGATGGTGGCATTCCTCGCACCGTTCCCGCAGGATGGGCGCGATGTTCCTGGAATAGGTTACCGGTGCCACCGCGAGCGCGGCGCTACAGCCCGCAACCGTTATCAACGCTACGCCCCAAAGGCGCGCAAGGGAAATCATACAAGGGCCTCCCTGCTCTCACTCTAGTACCGAATGAAACTTACGGCCAGCGGGCCTGGGTGCTTAACCGTTTTCCTTCCCAGGGACCGCTCGCTCACGCGCGCGGCTCAGTAAAATCGACGAAGCTCTTTTCTGAGCCCCGACCGTCAGGGAGGGTTTTGGCACCCAGGGCCTACTATTTCTTAGGCCAAACCACGCCTTGATCCTGCTTAGTAACCGCCGAGAGCCCCCGATAGAGGAACTTTTGCACGCGCTGTCCACGATAGGTTTCGGTGGTAAAAATGTTGCCCTTGGAATCGGTGGCAATGCTGTGGACGGCATAGAACTGGCCAGGTTGACGGCCGCCATCGCCGAAACTGGTGAGCACTTCCAGCGTTTCACGATCCAGGATGTGGATCTTTTCGTTTGCGCCGTCAGCCAGGAACAGGTACTTCTGCTTCGGGTCTTTTGAGAATGCGATGTCCCAGGTGGAGCCGTCGCCCAGGGTGTTCTTCTTGACGAAGGCCTCTCTGACGAAGGTTCCGTCTGGCTTGAAGACCTGCAAACGATCATTGGGGCGGTCGCATACGTAGAGCAAGCCGTCGTTCGACAACTCGGCGCAGTGGACGGGATTGCGGAACTGTTTCGCGGGTGGATCGGCCGGGTTGTAACGGCCCAGGGCGACGTCGTCCGGCTTGTTTCCATACGCGCCCCAATGCCGCTTATATTTGCCGGTATCGGCATCGAACACGATCACGCGATGGTTGCCGTAGCCATCCGCTACATACAGTTCGTTCGTCTTGGCATCCACGATCATCTTGGCCGCGCCCTTCACGTTTTCCGTGTCGTTGCTGCCCTTGCTTTGGTTGGGATGCCCGATCTGCAGCAGAAATTTGCCGGCCTGCGTGAACTTCAGCACCATGTTGTCGTGGAACCCCTTGGGGTCCTGGCCGCGGCCATTGCCGCCGATCCAGACGTTGCCTTTGTAATCCACCGCAATGCCGTGATTGGTTTCCGGCCAATCGTACCCGGTGCCGGGCCCACCCCAGTGGCCGATCAGGTTGCCGGCTTCGTCAAACTCCAGCACTGGCGGAGCGGGCAGGCAGCAATCGGCGGCGGGCGGATTGGCAGCGGCGTAGCTTTCCATGCGTTCCAGCGAACCGGCGCGGTGGACGATCCAGATGTGATCGTTCGAATCCACTGTCAGGCCGATCGCGTTGCCCAGCACCCAGTGGTTGGGCAGCGGCTTCGGCCACAGGGGATCCACCTCAAATCGGGGCGCCTGGACTCCGGCTGCCTCCACTACCGCGCGTTTCGAAAAGGCCCACTGGCCAATTCCGAGGCCTACCAACATGGTGGCCAACGCACCGCCCACGCCGAATTTCCGCTGCATATCCGCTCCTGTCTTTTCTGAGACTCTGATACTATACACGATTTGTGCCCAAAGCAATGACATTCGTTTTCCTGCTGTTGCCCGTGCTGTTACCCATGCTGCTTCAGGGGCACGACATTCCCAGCGATGTCACAGTGCAGGCTTACCTGAAGCCGGCCGCCGGGCGGTTGCAGTTCCTGGTGCGGGTTCCCATGGCCGCCTTGCGCGACGTAGTGTTTCCAGAGCGGGAAGGCGGCTATTTCGATCTGGCACACGCGGGGCCGGCACTCCATGACGCCGCGCGCTTGTGGCTTTCGGGTTTCTTCGATTTGTACGCCGATGAAGTCCCACTGGGCGCGCCGGAACTGACCGCGCTGCGCGTCTCTTTGGAATCCGACAAGAGCTTCCGGACCTATGAATCGGCAATGGAGCATATGGCCGGGCCTCCGCTGAGCGACACGACGGACGTGTTTTGGAAGCAGACCACGCTCGATGTACTGTTCGAATATCCCCTGCCGAACGCCGGTGCGCGGTTGTCCATGCATTCCAGGCTGGCCCGTTTGGGGGTGCGGGTGGTGACTGTTCTGCGCTATCTGCCGGAGGCCGGAGCCGTGCGGGTCTATGAGTTTACAGGCGATCCGGGGCTGGTGCGGCTGGATCCGCGCTGGCATCAGTCGGCGCTACGGTTCGTCAAGATGGGCTTCGATCACATTCTGGATGGTACGGACCATCTGCTGTTCCTGCTGTGCCTGGTGATTCCGTTCCGGCGCTTCCGGGCGCTGATCCCGATTGTGACTGCGTTTACGGTGGCACACTCCATTACTCTGATCGCTTCGGCGTATAACTTCGCGCCAGACGTTCTCTGGTTCCCTCCCTTGATTGAGACTCTGATCGCGGCGTCGATTGTATATATGGCGCTGGAGAATATCGTTGGAAGCACGGGGCTGGAGCGGCGCTGGATGATCGCTTTTTGCTTCGGGCTGGTGCATGGTTTCGGCTTCTCGTTCGCGCTGCGCGAAAAGCTGCAATTCGCGGGCGTCCATTTGCTGACCTCGCTTCTTTCCTTCAACCTGGGCGTGGAACTGGGGCAGTTGCTGGTGCTGGCAGTTTTCATTCCGGCGCTGGCGCTTCTGTTCCGCTACGTGGTGGCGGAGCGCATGGGGACCATCATTCTATCCGCCCTGGTGGCGCACACGGGCTGGCACTGGATGCTGGATCGCGGGGCGCAGTTACAGCTGTATCGCTTCGCATGGCCCACTTTCGATGCGGCGTTTTTCGCCAGTGTGACCGCGTGGCTGATGGCGGGCGTGGTTCTGGCGCTGCTGATCTGGATGGCCAGACAGACTATTTCGCGGGAGACACGACCTTTCCGTCAATGATCACCATCACGGGTTGAATCTCCTTGATCTGGGCTTCCGGGCAGGTAAGAAAGTCGCGGTCAATGGCCACCAGGTCCGCCAGTTTTCCGGCCTCGATGCTGCCGCGTTCCTGCTCCGCGAATTGCAGATAGGCGGGCCAGATGGTGTGCGC
>JBBQUE010000255.1:0-5427 GCA_038212805.1 Bryobacterales bacterium
TCACCAGCAGCGGCTTACCCTGAAACGGAGTCAGTTCGTTCGGATTCGCACCCTTTACCGCCGTCGTGATCCAGCCCTGGTATTCTCCCAGCAGATCCCATACCGCTTCAAGCAGCGCCGGTTCATCGGTCTTAAAATCGAAGTGCAGCGCAATCAGCGGCCACTTTGATTTATCGTTTTCCGCCAGCGCCTTCTCGACCAAGGGCCGCACGCGCTCAAAGAAATAATCCCGTAACGCCGGCTCAGATCCGGTAGTCTTCGACGTATGCGAAACCACGATCCTGCCCTTTTTGGTCGCCGGATCCACATACCAGGCCAGGTCCTGCTCAATCCCCACCGGAACTCCGGTCTTCAGCGCCCGTTCAATCCGGTCCGCCCAACGGCCCTCGTACGGATAGCAATTATGCGCATCCAGGACCGGCAGATTATGGTTCAGAAAAGACAGCGTCTTGGTTTGCGCGCCCAACGAGCAAACCCCGAGTAGAGCGGCGAAAAGATATTTCATTACGATCCTCATACGATTCTTCTGATTCCTCAAGGATACCCGCGCTCTGTTACGCCTCGATTAATCAAGCTGCCGTACTCCCCCTTCAGATAGAATGATCGTGCGAAGTCATGAAGAACTGTATAGTGATCCACGTGAAATTCTTACTGTGTTTGGTTCCGTTCGTAATTTGGGGCCAGTCCGGTGGCGATGCCTACCGTGGCGCGGCCATCCTCGAAAAGCAGCACTGCACGGGCTGCCACTCCATCGGCGGCCAAGGGGGGCACTCCGCTCCCGATCTGGGAATCCGAACCTCTCATCAATACACCCCGGCCGTGATGGCCAGCGTGATGTGGAACCATGCTCCAGCCATGTGGTCTGCCATGGAGGCCAAGGGAGTAGCCCGTCCGGCCATCGGGGATAAGCAGGCCGAAGATCTGTTCGCGTACTTCTATTCCATTCGCTACTTTGAAAAACCAGGTGATGCCGGGCGAGGAAAGCACGTTTTTGAGGGGAAGCACTGCGCCGAATGCCACGCGCTGGATTCCAGCGGAAAGGGTCCCGGGAATCCGGTCTCCCAGTGGACCGCAATGACGGATCCGGTCCTTCTGGTTGAGCAGATGTGGAACCATTCCTCCCTCATGAAAAAGGCGTTTCAGGCCCACAATCTGGAGTGGGTTACCCTGAGTTCGCAGGATTTGGCGGACCTCACCGTTTACCTCCAGAACCTTCCCGCGATGCGGGGCAAGACCGCCACCTTCTGGCTGCCAGGACCTGAGGGCGGCGAGGCGTTGTTCAAAGAAAAAGGCTGCGCGGGCTGTCACGTAGGCAACCTGGCGCTCGACAAAAAGCTCGCCAACCAGACCCTGACCGATGTCGCCGCCGCCCTGTGGAACCATGCGCCGCGGATGACGAATGCGCCCATGGTCTCTACCGAGGAGATGCGGCGCATCGTGAGCTATGTCTGGCAAACGCAGTATCTGGGTACGTCAGGCAACGTCGCCCGCGGCCGCCAGGTTTTCGATAAGAAAAACTGCGCCTCCTGCCATGCCAGCGATGCCGCTACCGCGCCGGGTCTCAAGCGCGGCGAACGGGCCTATTCCCCCGTAACGATGGTGGCAGTCCTCTGGCAACATGGACCCGCCATGCTGGATCGCATGAAAGAGAAGAAAATGGCATGGCCCCGATTGAGCCCAGTGGACGTTTCCGATCTGGTTGCGTACCTGAACACCAAGCCCTAGCAGCCCGTGGCGAAGGGCAAGACAGGCGCAAACGCCTGCCACACCCCGGCCGTAAACCACTGATTCGGCGATGCGGTGCGTGCAGCACTTTAACCACGGGCTGCTAAGCCCTTGCCCATGTATGCCGCTACTATATCCACTTCCATCCGGCCTGGACCGGGAAGTCTGAGACTTGGCGGCCTTGTCCGCTGCGGGCTACACGTTCAGCGCGAGAAGGAGGGCAAGCTTGAGAATTTGATCGAACGATTTCGCGGCGAGTTGAGCCAGGCCGCGAGCTATTCGGTTAATGAGGCTCGCAAGATGGGCCGAGTTTGCCTGGTCCGGTCCGCCGTCATTTGAATGAGCGGCTGGAAGACTGGGGAATCCCAAAAGCGGATCTCAAGAAGTTTGGATTCTGGATAGCGCGGCCTTGGTGTACCACCGGCCAGGCAAGCTACGGGTCCGTGGTCTACCCCTTTGGTCCCGAAGGAGTAGCAAATTTCTTGCACAACTCGGTAGATTTTCCGCGCGCCAATTGCACTACATGCTTTGAGTGAAATGCACTCCATTCCGCATTCGATCGTCGGACAAACTGCCGCCATGCGGCGGCTCGCCCAGGTTACAGCCCGCATGGGGAAGTCGCGCTGCCCCGTGCTGTTGCTGGGAGAAACCGGCACGGGCAAGGACATGGCGGCGCGTGCCATCCATGGTGTCCGCAACGAGGGTCCGTTTGTCGTAATCGACTGTTCCGCGCTGGTCGGTCCCTTGATGGAGAGTGAGCTGTTTGGCCACATCAAGGGCTCATTCACGGGCGCCGCCGTCACTAAGGTAGGATTGATTGAATTCGCTAACGGCGGTACGGCTTTCTTCGATGAAATTGGCGAGCTGCCGCTCGATATGCAGGGCAAATTGCTCCGGGTCCTGCAGGAGAAGGAGTTCCGCCCGGTAGGAGCTCTCGCGCGCAAAGGATCGGACTTCCGCGTGATTGCGGCTACCAACCGGGACCTGGCGCGGGAGGTGGAAAAAGGTATGTTCCGCCGCGATCTCTACTACCGCCTGAACGTGGTGAATATACGGCTTACCCCCCTGCGGGAGCGTAAGGAAGATATTCCACTTCTGGTATCCCACTTCCTGGCCAAGCACAAAGGGAACTACAGCTTGACGGGCGAAGTCCTGGACGCCCTCATGTCTTACGATTGGCAGGGGAATGTCAGGGAATTGGAGCACTGCGTCCAGCACATGGTGGCCCTGAATTCGGGTCCACTGCTGCACACCGCGGATCTGCCATCCACTCTGCAAAACCACATCCGCGCACAACGTCCACAAAGCATGGCCATGGCTGCCTCCGCGCAAGGTCCTCTGGGGTATGGCCCGCAAGTCCAGATCCCTTCGCCGTCTCCGCACATGGCCGCCTCAGGGCCGGGTTCCCTGCCGTTGCCTCTCTGGGAAGTGGAGAAGCGCGCCATCTGGGACGCCCTGGTTTATACCAAGGGAGATCGCGCCACGGCAGCCCAGATTCTGGGTATCGGACGCACCACGCTCTATCGCAAAATCAAGGAGTACTCCCTCCAGATCTGAGTTCTAAGACTGATAGCCTAGTTCCCAGGGGGTAGCTGGGTGGACATATTTTTCTCGCCCAAGTCGGTTGCGGTAATTGGCGCTACCGAAAAACAAGGGCACGTGGGCCGGACCGTTCTCCGGAACCTGATCGCCAGCCCCTTCGGCGGCACGGTTTACCCCGTCAATCCAAAGCGCGCCAGCGTTCTTGGGATCAAGGCCTACCCCTCCATCGCCGCCGTTCCGGACCAGGTGCAGCTGGCTATCGTGGTCACGCCTGCCGAAACTGTGCCCGCTACCGTCCGGGAATGCGTGGCCGCCGGAGTCCTGGGGGCTATCATCATCTCAGCCGGGTTTCGCGAATCGGGAGCGCATGGCGCGGAGCTCGAAGCCCAGGTTCTTGCTGAAGCGCGGCGGTCCGGCCTGCGCATCATCGGCCCCAACTGCCTGGGTGTGATGTGCCCCATCACTGGGTTCAACGCCACCTTCGCGCCCGGCCTGGCGCTTCCTGGCTCCGTGGCTCTCATCAGCCAAAGCGGGGCTATGTGTACCGCGATTCTGGATTGGAGCCTGCGCGAAAAGGTGGGCTTCAGCGCCTTCATCTCCGTCGGTTCCATGCTGGACGTCAACTGGGGGGACCTGATCGATCACCTGGGCGATGACCCCCATACCCGCAGCATTGTCATATACATGGAGTCCATCGGGGACGCCCGCTCCTTCCTTTCCGCGGCCCGCGAGGTGGCGCTCAACAAGCCCATCATCGTGATCAAGGCCGGGCGCAATGCCGTCACCGCTAAAGCCGCTGCCTCCCACACCGGCTCGCTCACCGGCAGTGACGAGGTGTTTGAGGCTGCCTTCCGCCGCGTGGGGGTACTCCGGGTTAACTCCATCGCCGACGTGTTCTACATGACAGAAGTGCTGGCTCGTCAACCCCGGCCCAAAGGCCCGCGGCTGACCATTGTCACCAACGCCGGCGGACCTGGCGTGCTGGCTGCCGATGCGCTTCTGGGGCAGGGCGGGGAACTCGCGCAACTCTCTCCGGCCCTGCTCCAAACCCTCAACGGCATCTTGCCTCCCCACTGGAGCCATAACAACCCCATCGATATGATTGGCGACGCCGGACCCGATTGCTACGCGAAGACGCTGGAGGCGGTAGCCCACGATCCCGATTCCGATGGGCTGCTGGTGATCATGGCTCCCCAAGGCCTCAGCCATCCCGCCGATATCGCCGCCCAGCTGAAGCCGTTCGCCAAGATCCACGGCAAACCCATCCTGGCCAGTTGGATGGGCGGGGCGGACGCCAGCGCCGGTGAGGACGTCCTGAATGCCGCCGGCATTCCTACTTTTCCATTCCCTGATACCGCAGTCCGGGCTTTCCTCTACATGTGGCGTTATAGCTACAATTTGCGTGGTATTTATGAGACGCCCACCCACACCGAAACCATTGACCGGGGCGACCGGAACAGCGCCGCCGACTTGCTTACCCGGGTCCGGGAAACCGGGCGCACCATCCTCACCGAGATCGAATCGAAGCAGATCCTGGCCGCGTATGGTATCCCGGTGGTGGAAACCCGCTATGCAAAATCGGAAAACGAAGCCATTCTTCAGGCTGACTCGCTGGGATACCCGGTCGTCGTGAAACTGCACTCGCACACCATAACCCACAAGACCGACGTGGGTGGGGTGCGTCTGAATTTGAACGACGCCGCCGCGGTCCGCGCAGCGTTTCGATGCATCCAGGCCGCCGTGAGTGATGGCTTTGACGGCGTCAGCGTTCAGCCCATGATCACATCCCCGGGCTATGAGCTGATTCTGGGAAGCACCATCGATCCCCAGTTTGGCCCGGTTCTTCTGTTCGGGGAGGGCGGGCCGCTGGTGGAGGTACACCAAGATCACGCCTTGGCGCTACCTCCGCTGAATACCACCCTGGCCCGCCGGCTTATGGAACAGACCCGGATCCTCGAAGCCCTGAAAGGGGTCCGTGGGCGAAAGCCGGTAGATTTGTCCGCGCTCGACCAAGCTTTGGTTCGTTTTAGCGAATTGGTGGTGGAGAACCCCGTGATCCGGGAAGTGGACGTCAACCCGCTGCTGGCGTCGGCAGATGGGGTGATGGCCTTGGACGCCCGCATCATTTTGTACGATTGCGCCAGCGATCCGTCGGCGTGG
>JBBQUE010000256.1:0-5402 GCA_038212805.1 Bryobacterales bacterium
ACGCAGGATGCCGATGAACTGGACCGGCGGTTTGCGGCGGGCGGGCTGTCGGGGCCGCTGCACTGCGTCCCCATGATTGTGAAGGACAACTTCGAGACCCAGGGGTTGCAGACCACTGATGGCGCGCTGGTATTTGCGGGGTATCTGCCGCGGCAGGATGCGACGCAGGTGGCACGGGTGAAGGCCGCGGGCGCGATTGTACTGGCGAAATCGAACATGGCTGAGTGGGCTTTCAGCCCGGTGGAGACGGTGAGTTCGATTCTGCCTGGGTATACCAGGAATCCGTACGCTCTGGACCGGGTGACGGCGGGTTCGAGCGGGGGCACGGCGGCGGCGATTGCGGCCAGTTTCGGGTTGGTGGGATTTGGCAGCGATACGGGCGATTCGATTCGGGGGCCGGCGTCGCATCAGGCACTGGCCGGGATCCGGTCGACGATGGGATGGACCAGCCGGGCGGGGGTGTTCCCTTTGAATCTGCGGGCGGATATTGCGGGGCCGATGGCCCGGACGATGGAAGACGCGGTCAAGGTATTCCAGGTGATTGTGGGGGAGGATGCGCGGGATGCGGCGACGGCTGGGGCGAAGGGGCGGGCAATTCCGGATTTCAGTAAGGCGCTGGACAGGAACGGATTGAAGGGCGCGGTGATTGGGGTATTGCATGAGGCGTACGAGAGAGAATCGACCGATCCGGAGATTGTGGCGATTTTCAAATCGTCTTTAGACGATTTGCGGCGGGCGGGGGCGACAGTGATTGATCCGGCGACGGTGGAGGGTTTGGCTGCGCTGAAGCGCAAGCCGGAGGCCAGCGGGTGCATGGGATTCAAGTACGATTTGAACGGGTTTCTGGCGGCGCGGACGGAGCAGGTTCCGGTGGCGGACTTGGCGGCGATTTTGCAATCCGGCAAGTTTCATCCTTCGGTGCAGAAGCGGCTGGAGGATGCGGAGAAGGCCGTGGGGAGTGGTCCGGAATCGGAGGCGTGCGCGGCGGAGCGCGAATACCGGGAGCAGTTCCGTCAGGCGGTAGGGAAGACGATGGACCGGTTGCGGCTGGATGCGTTTGTTTATCCAACATGGAGCAATCCGCCGCGGCTGATCGGGGATCTGAATACGCCGGCGGGGGACAATAGCCAGGTATTTTCGCCCATCACGGGCTTTCCGGCGATCAATGTGCCAATGGGTTACACGCGGGGCGGGCGGCTGCCGGTGGGGATGACGTTTTATGGGCGGGCGTGGGCGGATGGGAAGTTGATTCAATATGGATATGCGTATGAGCAGGCCACCCGGCAGCGGCGGCCGCCGGTATCGACTCCTCCGCTGCGGTGAATGATATACTTTGCGCAATTGGGCCGAAGCTGATTAGTACCCATGAAGTTTCCTGGCATACGAAAGCGATCCCTGCTGCTGACCGTGTTCGCGGTGAGCACGATGGTGTTTGCGGGGTATGGGCAGATGCCGTTCCGCCAGTACCCGGGATGGGAGTATGAAGACTTTCCGTTGCCGGAAGATTGGAAAACACCTGGGGAGTGGACGTTTGCGCGCCTGATGTATCCCCCGGCCGGCGGCGGGAACGGTTGGCGGCGGCGTTCGGGCGGGGACTGGAGGCAGGGCGGAAGCAACTGGACCATCGACTATCCCCGGTCTGACCGGCACCTGGCGAAAGCGGTACGGCGCTTGACCCGGGTTCAGACCCGATCCGTGGAGCAGCCGGTAAACCTGGAAGATGGCGATGAAGTGTATAACTGGCCGTGGCTCTATGGGGTAGAGGTGGGCCACTGGGATCTAAGCGATGAGCAAGCCGGGAAGATGCGGGATTTCCTGCTGCGCGGCGGCTTCTTTATGTGCGACGACTTCCACGGCACGCGTGAGTGGGCGGTGTTTATCGCCAGCATGCAGCGGGTTTTTCCCGACCGGCCGATTGTGGAGATTGATAACAAAGACTCGATTTTTCATACCATTTTCGATCTGGACGACCGGTATCAGGTTCCGGGCGCGCAATTTCTGCGGTCTGGGCGCACGTATGAATTCGATGGCTTTGAGGCGCGGTGGCGCGGTATTTACGACGATAAGGGACGCCTGATGGTGGCCATCTGCCACAATATGGACTTGGGAGATTCCTGGGAGCATGCCGATGAACCGGAGTATCCGGAGAAGTATTCGGCGCTGGGATTGCGCATTGGCGTGAACTATATTGTTTACGCGATGACCCATTAAGACATGACCAACCATTCACTTTCTCGCAGACATTTGCTAGGCGGCGCGGCGGCGTTATCGCTGGTGGAAGCGCGACCGGCGGAGGCAGCGACAGGGTTGCCGGCTCCGCGGTTTTCGGTTTCGAGCTATTCCTACTGGCATTTCAAGAAGGACAGGTATCCGATTGAGAAGGTGATTGACCACGCGGCGAAGCTTGGGTTCGCGGGCGTGGAAGTGCTGCACCGGCAGATGACGGACGAATCGCCGGCGTATTTGAACCGGTTGAAGCGGGATGCGCTGGAGCGCGGCATTTCGCTGGTGATGTTTTCGATTCATCAGGATTTTGTGTCGCCCTGGGCGGATGAACGGGCGCAGGCGATCCGGCACACGCAGTATGGCATTGAGATGGCGCAGCGGCTGGGAATTCCAGCGGTGCGGATTAATTCCGGGCGCTGGCGCACCATTCGCCTGTTCGAGGATCTGATGAAGGCCAAGGGCGACGAACCGCCCATCCCGGGATACACCGAACAGGACGCCATCCAATGGTGTATCGATTCCATGGCGGCGTGCATTCCGGCGGCGGAGAAGGCGGGCGTGATGCTGATGCTGGAAAACCATTGGGGCATTACGACCAAAGTGGATAACCTGCTGAAGATTGTGGACGGCGTGAATTCGCCGTGGCTGGGGATCAACCTGGATATCGGAAATTTCCCGGTGGACCCGTATCCGGAGATTCAGAAGCTGGCGGCGCGGGCCGGGATTGTCCACTTCAAGACATATTTCGGCGGTGGCGAGTATTACACGCTGGACCTGGATTACAAACGGATTGCGGGGATTTTGCGTAAGGCAGGTTACAAAGGTTATATTTCGCTGGAGATGGAAGGCAAGGAAGCGCCCGAATCGGGGGTGGCGAAGAGCTTGGCGGTGATGCGGGCGGCCTTCGAATAAGGGCTATGAAAGTGGCCGCGGATGCACGCGGATGGACGCGGATAAGACCAACGCAGGGACGGGCAGGGGGTTTCAGCGTACCTGAACGCCCAGGTGGCTTCCTTGCGGTCATGTTACACTTGTGAAGTTCATAGTTCTAACTTCGCAGTACAATCGGGACAGTCAAAATGCCAAAGCTGAAGACGCACAAAGGTGCGGCTAAACGGTTCAAGAAGACAGGCACGGGCAAGGTGGTTCGCCGCCATGCGTTCGCACGCCACATCTTGACCTCAAAGACGCGCTCGCGCAAGCGTAAACTTACCCAGGGCGTGGTTGCCGATAAGGCCGATCAGCGCAAACTGGCGCGCATGATTCCCTACTAGGGAACCACCCTGTATTCCACCGCGCGAATGGGCGCTGCACTGCCTTTCTCGCCGGTTAATTTAATTCACTCTCAAGGAGTATAAAACGTGCCAAGAGTCAAAAGAGGAACACACCGACGGAATACCCGCCACAAGACGCTTCGCCTTGCGTCAGGGTACTTCCTTACGAAGAGCAAACTGAACCGCGCGGCGCAGGAAGCTGTTGAAAAAGCTTTGCGTTACGGTTTCGTGGGTCGGCGCAGGAAGAAGCGTGATTTCCGGTCGCTTTGGATTGTGCGTATCAACGCTGCTTGCCGGACATGCGACGTATCGTACAGCAGGTTCATCAGCGGGCTGAAGAAAGCCGGGATTGAACTGAACCGCAAAATGCTGTCGGATATCGCTGCTAACGATCCCACCTCGTTCAGTTCGCTGGTGTCGAAAGCGAAGGCCGCGCACGCTGGAGCTTGAGATGAAAGGCAATCCGATTCCCGCTGGTCACCATGAGAGTGAGCTCGATTCCCTGGCGAGCCTGGAAGAGCGTATCACCAAGGCAGTGGAGGTGGTATCCGGTCTCAGAAATGAGCGGGATGCCGCCCACCAGGAATTGGAAACGGCTTTGACGGCACTGGACGCGGCGAAGGCTGAAGCGGTAGCGGCTACCGAACAAGGCAAGAAGGCCGTGCTGGAACTGGAAGATTTGAAGAATGAGCGCAAGCAGGTCCGTACGCGGATCGAGAAATTGCTTGGGCAGATGGATCTATTAAGCGGCAGCTAGGAGAACGTTACGGAACCGGTCCGTGTCACGATCTTCAATCAGAGTTATTCGTTGGTCGCCTCCGGCCCGTCAGGCGAGATAGAAGAGCTTGCCCAAATGGTGGACGAGCTGATGCGGGATATTTCCCGCTCGGGTAATTTGGATGCCACGCGTACGGCCGTGCTGGCCTGTTTGCATCTGGCGGATCAGGTACGGACGGCACAGCGGGAGCTTGAGATTTTGAAGCGCTCGGTAGATGCCAAGGCGGCGCGGTTTGCCACCCTACTGGATGGCGTGATCGCGGGATAGCCATCCAGCAGGCCGCTGTAATTACCCCGATTTTCCTTCCCCCCACCACACGCTTAGTAAAGGCGTTCCTGCTTCTTCAACGTTCCGAAAGTCCCCACGTTTGAGACGGCGAAGGCGACGCGGTATTGGGTTTCATCGCGGGAGCCGATGTTGAAGCGGCGGTACTCCATACTGATCCCGCAGCAATCGGTGTTGTAGGTCGCCTGCAAAGTAGAGAACTGAACTAGGCCTCGCTTGAAGTCGTAGTAGGAACTGAACGCTCCGTTCCAGCCCTTGCGGTTTTGATTGCCATAGGCCACCAAGCCGCGGAACTGGTTGGAGCTGGGCGATAGAATGGGGTCGCTCTTCACCTGATATTGGCCGGCGGAGATGAAGAACTTAGACAGGCGCCAATCCGCTGTAAACCCGCTATTGGAGATTCCTCCGCGGAGGGGATCGTAGTCGGTACGCCATTCCAGCCCGATGCGCTGTTGCAGGCGGAAGACGGACACGACGGGTGAGTAATGCCGCGGGCGGTCGAGGAAATCGAAGCCGGTCAGGTCTGCCGTGGTCTCAACCATGTTGCGGCGTCCGGCCACTACCGCGCCCCCGAAAGTAGGGTCAAAATAGCGGGCCTGGGAAACCTCCCAACTCATGACTTCGTTCACCGTGCCATCCTTGCTTTTCACAAAGAAGCGGTTGGCGAGGGAGAAGCGGACCTCGTTGGTATTCGAAAGCAGATCCGTTTGATCGAACCGGATCACGCGGTCAAAGCTATCGATCCCCGACACATAGCGGTATTCGGCGCGGGGTTCAATCACGTGCTTCACCTTGTCGCCTATCCATTTGGGAGCTTGGTAGATGTGCGCCAGGCTGGG
>JBBQUE010000257.1:0-5387 GCA_038212805.1 Bryobacterales bacterium
GAATGGCTGCGCCGCCAGCACGGACTGGACGATTACATCTCAACTATGGAAAGGTGGACCCGGGAGCGGGGCCGTCTGGTGGGGGTACAGTTCGGGGAGGGCTTCCGGCGGTATCCGGGCCACCCTTATCCCCAGACGCCGGAACTTGAGAACCTGCTGGGTTCCAAGACCAACATCCACGTGCGAAATAGATCCTAACAGAGCGAGACTGCGGCTTCGCCCCGGGTATAACGAGCCAATTTAAGCCAAAATTCCAGCAGCGTACGCATTAAATGGAAGAATTCATCCAGGCCGGCGGGTTTGCAAAGGTAGCAATTGGCTGACAGCGCGTACGACTTCGCTATATCGGCGGGCGCATCGGACGTTGACAAAATAACCACGGGAATATGCCGGAATTCCACCCGGCTCTTGAGTTGCGCCAGCACTTCATGCCCCCCGATCTTGGGCAGGTTCAGATCCAGCAGAATTAAATCGGGCTTCGAAAAGGCCGGATTTGTAAGGGTGCTGGCCATGAACTCCAGGGCCTGCTGTCCATCTTTTGCAATGCTGAGTTGGTAGGGAGCGGATATGCCGCGAAAACTCTCCTTCACCAGCAGAATGTCGCCAGGATTATCTTCAACGAGGAGGATATGGGGCACTTTGGTTACTTCGAATTCTTCCATTAAAATAGACAATTCCGCCGCATCACATGGCATGCTAATTCGCCCAGTAGTCTTGAGAGTACCAGAACACAGTGAAATTTGTACATACACAATTGTCCAATAAGCCGTTTCTGAATATCCCTTCATTCTCGATTAATCTGCTAGGCTCGGCGCCGGCGGGCACCGAACCTCTGGGTATCCACCCAGGTCAAGCTCCCTGGTGGACCTGGGTATTGGACCTGGGTATTGGGCCTGGGCATTAATGATATGCTGGACCGGATATGGATCTGAACCTGACGTCTGCCGAGCAGCAATTTCGGGATCAAGTGCGCACTTGGCTGCAAGCCCACGTCCCCTCCGATTGGGAAACCCGCCGCACCCGCGACAGCATGCCTGATCGATTCGCCTTTCTCCGGGCGTGGCAAAAACAGGTCTTCGAAGCCGGATGGTCCGGTATTTCCTGGCCCCAGGCGTACGGGGGACGGGGCGCCACGCTGATGGAACAGATTCTATTTACTGAGGAAATGGCCCGCGCCGCCGCGCCGCCCTTAGCCAACGTCCTGGGATTAGTGCTGATCGGACCCACCATTATTACCTACGGAACGGAAGTCCAAAAGAAACGATTCCTGCCCAATATCTTGAGCGCGGACGAAATCTGGTGCCAGGGTTTTTCGGAACCGAACGCCGGCTCCGATCTGGCCGGGATTCGGACCGAAGCGCGTCTGGATGGCGATCATTATGTAATCAATGGCCAGAAAGTGTGGACCAGCTACGGATGGGCCGCCGACTGGTGCGCCCTGCTCACCCGTTCCGACCCAAACTCAACAAAACACAAGGGACTCACCTATATTCTGGTAGACATGAAAAGTCCCGGCGTGGAAGTCCGGCCCCTCCGCCAGTTGACCGGCGAGACCGAGTTTAACGAACTGTTCTTCCGCGATGTGCGCGTGCCGGCGGAAAATGTACTCGGAAAAGTGGGCGACGGCTGGAACGTGGCCATCGGAACCCTGATGCATGAGCGGGCTACCCTGGGGGCCGGCCTGCAGATCACCTTCCGGCGGCAGTTCGACCGGCTGGTGGAACTCTCAAAGATCATTGAACGCAACGGCCGGCCCGCGGGGCAGGATCCCGTGATGCGGCAAAAACTAGCGCAGAGTTTCGTCGAAATCGAGATCATGCGGCTGAACCAGATGCGGTCGGTCACACGCCTCAGCCATAATGGAATGCCGGGCCCGGAGGGGTCCATCCAGAAAATCTTCTGGAGCGAGCTGAATCAGCGTTTTCAACAGGTTGCCGCCGAATTGCTGGGTCCGTATGCGCAGCTTACCGCGGGCGGCGCCATCGACGAAGGCCAGTGGGCCTACAGTTATTTGCGGTCGCGTGGTAATACAATCGAGGCGGGAACGTCGGAAGTGCAGCGCAACATCGTTGGCCACTTTGTGCTGGGTTTGCCCAAGAGCTATTAACATGCAATTCGAACTCACCGAATTGACCGCGCGCGGGGGGGCCAGAACCTTCCCTTACGTTACGGAGCCGCGCGCGTGAGCGAGCGGTCCCCGGGAACGGATGTTGAACATGTAACCATTGGCCACTTTGTACTGGGTTTGCCCAACAGGTATTAGAATGCAATTCGAACTCACCGAGACACAGCAGACCCTGAAGAAAACCACGCGCCAGTTTTTGGTGGCGGAATGCCCCAGCGCTGAAGTCCGGCGGTTGATGGAAACTGAGACGGCTTTCGGGTCGGAACTTTGGCACAAGATGGCGGATCAGGGATGGATGGGCCTTTTGGTTTCTGAGGAGTACGGCGGCTTTGGGATGGGCTTGGTGGAAATGGCGGCGGTGCTCGAAGAAATGGGCCGCGCCTTGCTGCCTGGTCCGTATTTTTCAACCGCTCTCCTGAGCGCCAGTCTGTTGCAACACGCCGGCAGCGATTTGCAAAAACGAAGCCAATTGCCCGATCTGGTGGCCGGGAAGACTAAGTGGGCTCTGGCGTTCCTGGAGGAAAACGCGTCCTGGAAACACCGCGACGTCCACCTGCACGCGCATACGGATGCACATGGGGTGCATAGACTTACAGGCCGTAAGGCGTTTGTGGCCGATGCCGGAGTGGCCGATTTTCTGATCTGCGCGGCCCGCCTGGAGGGCGAGTTGGCTTTGTTTTTTCTTCCCGCCAACACGCCCGGAATTGCCCGGCGTCCCACGCCCGCGATCGATGCCACGCGCAAGCTTTACGAGGTGATGTTCGATTCCGTGGCGGTTCCCGAAGGCGGATTGCTGGCCCGGGGTTCCCACGCGGAAGCCGCCATCGACCACGCGTTCGCCGTCTCTACCGTTGGCTTGGTGGCGGAAATGGTAGGCGGCATGCAGCGCCTGTTGGAGCTTTCGGTGGAGTACGCCAAAACCCGCACCCAGTTCGGCCGGCCTATTGGACAATTTCAGGCAGTGCAACATATGTGCGCCGACATGCTGGTGATGACGGAGAGTTCACGGTCGGCCGCTTACTACGCGGCCTGGGCACTGGCCGAAGGTGTTCCCGAAGCCGCCACCGCCGTTTCCGTTGCCAAGGTCTACGCCAGCGATGCGTATCGCGAAGTGGGCAACAAAGCCATCCAAGTCCATGGCGGCATGGGCTTTACGTGGGAGAACGACGTTCATCTTTATTACCGTCGCGCCAAGGGTTCCGAGATCGCTTTTGGCGACGCGACCTGGCACCGGGAGCGCCTGGCGGAACTGGTGATCGACCGCCAGTGATTCTACGCGCGGCACTGTTCGTCGGGTTGGCGGGTTTGTTCCTGATTTTGTCGAATAACCGCATCTGGTCCGGTCCTTATTATTACGACGAGGCCGATTACATCTTCGCGGCCCGCATGGGTTTCTGGGCCAACTACACCGACAGCCCCACCCTGCCCATCGGGGACTTCATCCGGACCGGCCTGGACCGCAAAAAATCCGCGCTCTCAGAGACCATCCGGAATAGCAACGACATGGTCTTCTACCGGCACTGGCATGGTCCGATGCAGGTCTTTTACCTGAGCCTGATCTCCGGGGCGTCGGGCAATGAACGTTTGACCCGCCTGTTGTGCATGGTGTTTCCGCTGTTCTGTCTGGCGGTGATCTTTTTCGGGTGCCTGTGGTTAACGCCCGGGAGGGAGGGGCTGCTGCAGGCGCTGCTGGCATCGGGCCTGTATCTGTACAGCGGGCCAGCGGCGGCGGCGACGGAACTCGCGCCGCATCAATTGTTCGCGGCGTTTACAGCGCTTAGTTTGATCCTGCTCGCCAAGTCGATTTCCACCGGACGGATGGCTTGGTTCGTGGCCTCCGCCAGCGCTGCGGGACTGGCGTTCGACACCATGGAGGTCGCCTTCGTCCTGGTAGCGGTATTGCTGGCGGTTCTCATAATTGAGAAAAAGTGGTGGCTCTGGCAGGGCATGGCTTCGTTTTTACTGACCGTGTTTATCGTTTGGCCTGCTGGCATCCTGAAGCTGTCGTTCGTGAAGGCCTACTTCTTCATGGCGTACCTGGCGGTATTCCGAAAAGGCGCGTGGGGCAACAAGCCCCCCCTCCAGATTTGGGCCCAACGGATCGCGGAGTCACCGGTGGAATGGTTCCTGGTCGCGCTGGCCGTAATCGTGTACTTCGCTACCGGGATGTACAGGAGTAAACGATGGGTGTACGCTTTCCTGCTCTTCGCCGTTCTGATGATTGGCGCCACGCTGCGGGTCAACTCCGAAAGCCCCCGCTACATGCTGCCGTTCCTGCCAGCGGTGGATCTGTTTGCAGGTTGCGTGCTGGCGTCCTGGTTGGCGAAACGTCCGCCCCTCCTTGCATATAGCGCGGTAGCGCTCACCGCGATGGCTTCGTTTGCTCTAACTTGGCCACGCCTCAAAAGTCAGCCCCTGGAATCGGATCCTGGTCCGGCCGCGGTCCTGGAATTTATTCGCGCCCAACACCTGGACGGGCGCACGCTCTTGGTTCCGCGGGAGGACTTACCCATGATCCACTGCTATTTCCCATCCACCCACCTCCGGGGCTACACCGGCGCTACCCCTACCCCCGAGGAACTCAGCCTGGGGCCAACCGATTGGACCCTGATGAGGCAAAAACTCCCTCACGGTCGCGGCCCGGAGCCGCGTTCCGAGCCCCGGCCGTAGGGGAGCTCAACCTTGACGTTCCACCGATTACGCCAGCAAGTCAATCCTGTGCGTCAGCCCTAATCGGAGTTCCCAATCGGGTTCCCGCGAATAAACCAACGGCAAAGTCCCTTGTTTTTACAGGCAGGACAGACGGTTTCGTCTGAGGACCTTTCCGCCAAGGAAACCGCGAAAGGCAGCGCTCTGCGCCCTCGGCGGAACCTCTCGCGCGGATCGTAACTCCGTACCAGGGCTTCATGAGCAAAGGGGACGGCGGCGTAGAGATTCCAGTGCTTTATCAGGGACTCGCGCCCGGCTTGGCGGGGGTTTATCAGCTGGATGTGCAACTTCCAGCCGATGCCGCAACCGTCGCTTACGTGCTGTACTGTTCTAGCGCGGGAAATTCTTTTTACGGTCAAATTCCGATCGGGCCGTAGGACGGCATCATTCCACGCGGTTGGCCGTGGCGTTCCAACGCATTCGCCGGCCGTTTTTCAGCGATAGATTGGCTAGCTGAACCACCAGCGCGGCCTGGAAACCCAGGCGCATGGGCGCGGTAGGTTCCTTGCGGGTGCGAACGCATTCCAGGAAATTATTCACGTGCTGGTCAGTG
>JBBQUE010000258.1:0-5380 GCA_038212805.1 Bryobacterales bacterium
GATATCGATGGGTGGGATTCAGCCGCCAAGACCGCCGTGCTGGCCAACGTCCTGATGGATGCTGGGGTTACGCCGCTCGACGTGGAACGTGAAGGGCTCCGCGGCGTGACAACGGAACGCGTTCAAGCCTTGAAGGCCAACCGGAAAACCATCGGCCTGGTGTGCCGTGGCCAGCGCCGCGATGGGGTGCTGAAATTGCAGGTGCAGCCCGAAGAACTGGATGAGAACGACCTGCTGGCGGCCCTGGAAGGAACCTCGAATTTGATTCTGCTTCATACCGATCTAATGGGCACGCTGGGCACGGTTTCCATTTCGCCCAGGGTGGAACAAACCGCCTACGGCCTGTTCAGTGATCTGGTGGATATCGCAAAAAGTTTATGAAATTACTCCGTTTTACCCATAACCATGTTCATCATGTGGGCGTAATTGAAGGCGCCAGCGTCATCCCGGTGGTGGAGATGAATGCCCGGCGCGGCACCCGCGTTCCGGACGATCTGCTGAAGATCATCGAAGGGAATTTCCTGGAGCAGATGCGCCCCAACGGCGAGACCTTGTCGGCCATTCCGTTGACCGAAGTGAAGCCTCTGCTGCCCTACGACGTCCCGCCCAAAATCTGGTGCATCGGCTTGAATTACAAATCGCATGCCGAAGATATCGATGCGGTGCAGCCCGAGGAGCCAGGCAGTTTCATGAAGCCGGCTTCGTGCATGTTTGAGCCGGGCGGCAACATCGTACTGCCTCCGCCGCACATCTCGAACGACGTGGATGCGGAAGGTGAACTGGGTGTGATCATCGGCACGCGCTGCCGGTTCATCGCACCCGGCGATGAGCGGAAGATGATCTTCGGGTACACCACCACTCTGGATCTCACGGCGCTGGATGTGTTGCGCAAGAACCCCCGCTACCTGACGCGCGCCAAGAGCATCGACACGTTCTTCAGCTTTGGCCCGGTCATCGTGACTGCCGATGAGATTCCGGATGTAGACAGCCTGGAAGTGATCACCGAGCATAATGGCGGTATCTGCTCCCGCGATTTCGTGCGCAACATGCGACACCGCCCGTTTGATCTGGTGCGGTTCCATAGCGATTTCATGACCTTGTATCCGGGCGATCTGATTTCTACCGGCTGCCCGAAAGGCGCGCGTATTAAGGCGGGCGACACGGTCCGCGCGCGCATTGAAGGGGTGGGCCAACTGGAAGCCAAGGTCACGTAAACGATGGACTCTCCCGCTATCGTGGTACGCAATCTTCGCAAGATCTACGGATCGAAGCCCGCAGTGGACGGGCTGAATCTGGAAGTCCCGCGCGGCTGCTTCTTCGGTTTCCTGGGGCCGAACGGTGCGGGGAAAACCACCACGATCCGGATGCTGATGGGATTGGCGACACCCACGTCGGGCGAGATTGAGCTGCTGGGCCTGGCGATGCCGGCGCACGCCCAGGAGATTAAGCAGCGCATGGGGCTGGTGCCGGACGACACGCTGTTGTTCGATCATCTTACCGGCAGCGAGTTCCTGGAGTTCGCCGGGCGCATGTACGGCCTGGAAAGGAACACCGCCCGGCAGCGCGCCGCCGAGTTGCTGCACCTTTTCGAACTCGACGGCAGCGCCCGCAAACTGATCGGAGAATATTCCAAGGGCATGCGCAAGCGGACCGCCATGGCCGCATCCCTGATCCACAAGCCAGAGCTGTTCCTGATGGACGAACCCTTCGAAGGCGTGGACGTGGTGGGCGCGCGGCTGATGAAGGAACTGCTGCTGGATCTGGTGAAGCAAGGCTCCACGATCTTTCTCACCACGCATGTGCTGGAAGTGGTGGAACGGCTCTGCGACCAAGTCGCCATCATCCACGCCGGCAAGGTTGTGGTACAGGGCACGCTGGCCGAACTACGCACCGGCACCGAGACCCTGGAAGACGCCTTTGTCCGCGTGGTGGGGGCTGAGCGGCCCACGGAACCGCTGGACTGGTTGTAGCCCATGGGTAGCCGGGCGCGCGCGATTCTATGGGCCCAATGGCGGACGCTGTGGAATCACTTTCCCCGCTCGAACCGCTTCGGGCTGGCTTTCACGCTGGGCATAAGCGCCCTGTGGTACGGCGTGGTGGCCATGTTGGCCGTGGGCGCGGGCGTCCTGCTGGCATCTCCTGATCAAGGCACCACGGTAGCTAAACTGCTGCCCGGCGCGCTGTTACTGGCGCTTTTGTACTGGCAAGTGGTCCCCATCCTGCTGGCGTCTACCGGCGCATCTTTGGATGTGAAGAAACTGTTGGCGTATCCTATTCCCCACCGGGAACTGTTCGGGCTGGAGGTCTTGCTGCGCACCACCACCGGCGTGGAAGTGCTGATGGTCTTCGTGGGCGCTTTCGTGGGTTTGGTGAGAAATCCCCGGCTGCCTTTGTGGGCGCCGCTCGCGCTGATAGTGTATGCCGCGTTCAACTTGTTGCTGTCGGTGGGAATCCGGGATGTAGTCATGCGGTTGTTCGCCCGCAAGGCCATCCGGGAACTGATGGTCTTCCTATTTGTCCTGCTGGCCGCGTTGCCGCAGTTGCTGCTGGTCAGCGGGATGGGGGCGCGTTTCAAAGTTCTGATCCCGCTCACCAGTTCGCAGTTCTGGCCGTGGATCGTCACCGCGAATTTACTGCAAGGCCATTTCACGCCCGCCCGTGGCTTGGCGCTGTGCGGTTGGACCGCGGCCGCATACTGGTTTGGACGCTGGCGTTTTGAGGGCGGCTTGCGGGTGGACGCACATGAATCGGCGACACCCGTGGAACCCGTGGGGTCCGGAAGCGGTTGGTGGGACCGGCTCTATCGCCTGCCTGCCGCCATCTTCCCGGATCCGGCGGCAGTGATGATAGAAAAGGAATTGCGGGTGCTTTCGCGCTCCGCCCGCTTCCGGTTAGTCTTCCTGATGGGCTTCTCATTTGGGCTGCTGATCTGGCTGCCCATGACGTTCGGCGGATCGGGGTCGCCCGATTCGTGGGTGGGCCGGAACTATCTGGCGCTGGTTAGCAGCTACGCCCTGCTGCTGCTCAGCGATGTGTTGTTCTGGAATGCTTTTGGCTTCGACCGGACAGCGGCGCAACTGTACTTTCTTGCGCCCGTCCCCACGGCCACGGTGCTGTTCGCTAAGAACTTTACCGCCATGATCTTCATCACGCTCGACGTGGCGATGGTGGTGCTGGTCTGTACCCTCTTCAGGCTCCCGGTATCGGCCGGCAAAGTTCTGGAAGCTTATTTGATTGTCTTCACCGTCTCGCTCTTCCTGATGGCCGCGGGGAATTTGAGTTCCACCTACAACCCCAAACCGATGGACCCGGCGAAATCTTTTCGCAGCAATTCAGGGCGGCAGACGCAGGCGGTGATGATGCTATTGTTTCCGGTTTCACTGACGCCTGCGCTGCTGGCCTATCTGGCGCGCTACGCGTTTGAAGTGGAATGGGCTTTCCACGCGGTCCTGCTGTTCTTCGTCATTCTTGGGTTTCTGGTACGGCGTATTGCGGTGGAATCGGCGGTCCAGGTTTTAGGACGGCGGAAGGAAGCGATCGTCACCGCCCTCAGCCAGAGCGACGGCCCCATCTCGGGCTGAGGCTTGCCGCGCTATCCTCGTCGTAGGGAGTCCAGTATGATCATGCCGGCCGCCGTTTTCCAACAAACTGAAATTGAGGCGGAGGTGCGCGCCGTGGAGGCCGCACTGAAGCCGGATGTCGTTCGCATCATTTACGACCTAGGCCAAGACTGGAGGGACGAATGGGCGATCTCCTTCCGCGTAGTGCTCTCCGATGAGGCCGCCCATCTCCGGCTTCGCGAATCGGCAAACAACGTTGAACGGCGTCTCGCGGAGCGTCTGGACTTTCCTCGATTGGGCGTCTTCGCGTACCACAATTTCAGGAGCGATTCCGAACAAAAGCATTTGCGAGACAAGGCTTGGGCGTAGATGGCTTATGCCGACGACCTGCTGAAAGACGCTTATCATCTAGCAGGACGCGGTGGGAAGAATCCGAGGCAATCGGGGCTGCGGCGTGCCGTGTCTACCGCGTACTATGCCGCGTTTCACCTTTTTATCGCGGATTTCGTAGCGCATTGGAGAACACCAGAGCAACGCGTGAGACTGGGCAGAATGTTTGAGCACCGGAGAATGAGCGGAGCGGTGCTGCAGATTCATGATAAACACAAGCCAACTCCGGTGGAAGCGGAACTCATGGTCCTAATCGATAAATTCACGCAATTGCAAAGAGACCGAAATGCGGCCGACTACGACACGGGTAGGATCTGGTCGCGAATCGAGGTGACGCAGACTCTTGATCGCGCGGGTGAAATCTTGACGGCGTGGCGCCGGGTTCGCGGAGATAAATCTGCTCAAGATCATCTTCTGTCCATGTTCGGCGCGCGGCATTGAGATCGGGGTTCAGGTAATTCCGCGAGCCCCCCGTGTCTAAACCTTTCGTTTCGCAAGGACGCACGTGGTAAACATTCTAACCTTGACGGCCGCGCCACAACGCGTTTGCAGCGGGTAACTAAAAGCGAGTGAACGCCTTCTTGGGAGGAAGCGGAATTTCGACCTCGAAAAGGCTCCCGGCCGTCGCCGCGTTCACTGCCTCGGTAATCCGAGCGATGTGCAAACGGACAACCTGCCAAGGTGAATTACCGAGAACAGCAATAGCAATCTTCTGGCCTGAAAGGTTCTGCTGCTAACGCATGTTCTTGTCAGCCGTAAGAAGCAAGTCGAAACCAGCCGCTTCCCCCACCGCCAGTAAATCCCCGTTCGTCAGCCGATCCCGTCCGCACTCTTTCGCCTTAGAGACCGTATGCCCCTCAAGGTGGTGAGCAAGGCGGTACGGGGTGTTGTGGTCAAAGAGGATGCGCAGCAACCATACGCGCCGGGCCGCCCGGAACCGGTGGAGCGTCCAGGCTGCGGGCCGCAAAATCCAGCACAGCCTGAATCTGCTCTCGCGTCACATCGTAATTTTCGATGATTTCTTCGATGCTCGAACCATATTCGAGGTTTTCAAAAATGACCGAGACCGGCATCCGGGTATCACGCAACACCCAGCCACCGCTAAGCCGCCCCGGTACACTCTCCACGCCGGGACATTGGGACCAATCGAGAAATGCCATAATTCTTACCTTCCATCGTAGCCGCTAGCACGGTTTTCCGTTTGCGTCAGTGACGCGCACCCTCGATCTCGCGGATGAAATCTTCATGGCATGGCACCGGCTTTGCCGACTGTCAATGTTCGGCGCGCCGCATTGGTCCCCCCCGTCAAGTCCTCAGTTGTTACTTAAACCTGCTTCTCCGCCAGTTGCGTAATCACCGGCAGCACCAACCGGTCGCGCTGATACGCCTTCACCGCCATGAAGATCAGCACCCCCAGGAAAGCCAGTGAA
>JBBQUE010000259.1:0-5380 GCA_038212805.1 Bryobacterales bacterium
CGGAATACGAAATCGTCGATTACTTTAAGGCGCGGGCCTCGGAAAACGCCAACGGATACGCTTCGTTCCTGGGTGCTGGAGTGTACAACCACTACCGCCCGGTGATGTGCGACACCATTGTTTCCCGGGGCGAGTTCCTGACCTCGTACACCCCGTATCAGGCGGAAATCTCTCAGGGTACTCTGGTCACCATCTTCGAATTCCAATCGATGATCTGCCAGCTGACGGGGATGGAAGTGGCGAACGCGTCCATGTACGACGGTTCGTCAGCAGTGCCGGAAGCGGCTATGATGGCGATGCGGATCACGCATCGGGACGAGATCCTGATTGCCCGCACGGTACACCCGGAATACCGCGAAGTGCTCACTACCTACGCGCAACATCAGGGTATGCCGGTAGCGGAGTTCGGGTATCTGCAGGGCTCCGCGCAGATCGATCTGGAAGATCTGGAGCGCAAACTCAGCAACAAAGTAGCCGCGGTGATCATTCAATCGCCGAACTTCTTTGGCGTGATCGAAAATCTGAAAGTTGCCGCCGAGTTGACCCACAAGCATGGGGCACTGCTGGTTTTCGTGTTTACCGAAGCCGTTTCGCTGGGTTTGTTGGAGCCGCCCCGCGAGGCCGATATCGTGGCGGGCGAATTGCAATCGTACGCCATCTCGCCGGTGTACGGGGGGCCCTACGCCGGAATCATCGCCACGCGCGAGAAATTCATTCGCCAGTTGCCGGGCCGGATCGTGGGTGAGACGAAGGACACGCGCGGGAATCGGGCGTTCTGCCTGACGCTTGCCACGCGTGAGCAACACATTCGCCGGGAGAAAGCCACGTCTAACATCTGTACCAATCAGGCGCTGATCGCCCTGATGGCCACGGTGTTCATGACGGTTTACGGCAAACAGGGTTTGCGTGAATTGGCGGAGCAGAATTTATCCAAGGCGCACTACCTGGCCAGCAAGCTGCCCCTTCAGTTCAACGGGCCGTTCTTTAATGAGTTTGTAGTAAAGGCCACCGGCGCGGGGCCGGAGGCCATCAATGCAGCGCTGCTCGAAAAGAAAATCATTGGCGGCGTCCCCTTGGGGCGGTTTTATCCCGAGTTAGAGGGCGCAATGCTGCTGTGCGTGACTGAGATGAACCGGCGGGAACAGATGGACGTAGTGGCTGGAGCATTTGCGCAATGATCAAGAAAACTTCCCGGCATATTGTTCAGAACGAGCCTCTGATTTTCGAGAAGAGCTCGCCGGGCAAGATTGGGTACCAGCTACCGGCGCTCGATGTCCCTCACGTGGATGCCGCAACGGCGCTGGGCGCGGAGCATACCCGCAAGGAAATCGAGGGGTTCCCGGAAGTCAGCGAAGTTGAAGTGATTCGCCACTTTACGCGTTTATCCACTTATAACTACGCCATCGACCTGGGGCTGTATCCCCTGGGCTCCTGCACTATGAAGTACAACCCTCGGGTGAATGAGCAGGTAGCGCGCATTGATGGCTTGGCGTGGGCGCATCCGTATCAGCCGGAATCGCTTTCCCAGGGCGCGATGGAAATCATCGCGGAGCTAGAAAGGGTCCTGATGGAAATCACGGGCATGGATGCCGTGACCCTACAACCGGCAGCTGGGGCGCACGGGGAATTCACGGGCATCCTGCTGATCCGGGCGTACCTCGAAGCGCAGGGCAACCCGCGCAAGAAAATTCTGATTCCGGATTCAGCGCACGGAACGAACCCGGCCACCGCCATGATGGTGGGCTATACTGTTGAAAACATTAAGTCGAGCGAAAATGGAATGGTGGACGTGGAAGCGCTGGCCCACATGGTGGACGAAGATACCGCCGGGCTGATGGTTACCAATCCCAATACGGCTGGGGTGTTCGAGCAGGACATCGCCAAGGTGGCCGCGGTGATGCACAGCAAGGGCGCGCAGGTTTACATGGACGGCGCGAATATGAACGCGCTAGTGGGAATCACGCGGCCCGGCGATTTCGGCGTGGACGTAATGCATTTGAACTTGCACAAGACCTTTTCCACCCCGCATGGCGGCGGCGGACCGGGCTCGGGCGCGGTGGCGGTGCGATCCCACCTGATTCCATTTCTGCCCAAACCGCGCTTGCAGCGAATCAGCGATCAGTGGACGTGGAATTACAATCTGCCCCAATCGGTGGGCCGGGTGAAAGCATTCTTCGGGAACTTTGGGGTTCTGGTTCGCGCGCTGGCCTACATTATGGCGCACGGCGGACCGGGATTGCGTAACGCCACGATCGACGCTTTGTTGAACGCCAACTACCTGCGGGCGCTATTGGAGCCGCATTTCGATTTGCCGCTGAAAGGCCAGACCATGCACGAGTGCGTCTTCAGCGATTCGCGCCAAGCCAAGGCAGGCGTGCATACTGGCGACATCGCCAAGCGCCTGATCGACTATGGATTCCATCCCTACACCGTGAGCTTCCCACTGATCGTGAAGGGTGCCATGATGATTGAGCCTACTGAGACGGAAGGCAAGCAGGAGCTGGACCTGTTCGCGGACGCCTTGATATCGATTTCGAAGGAGATTGATGAGGATCCGCAACTGGTGCTGACCGCCCCTCACCTGACCCGAACCAGCCGTGTGGACGAAGTGGGCGCGGCGCGCAAGCCGGTAGTGCGCTGGGTCAAACCTGCATAGTCAAAACCGGGCTTGGGCGCTCAACAGTTTGCAGGCCAAGAGTGAAGTGGAAACTGCTTCCGCGCCCCGCTTCGCTCTCCACCCAGATCTTTCCTCCCATCAGGGTAACTAACTGATAGGAGATAGATAGACCCAGGCCAGTTCCTCCGTACTTCCGCGTGGTGGAGTTATCGGCCTGGCTGAAGGCCTCGAAGATTATCTCTTGCTTGGACAAAGGAATGCCGATCCCGGTATCCCGTACCTCGAAGTGCATTACGGGTGGTTGACCTGGCAACATTCCTAGCTGCAATAAAACCTGACCTCGTTCGGTGAACTTGATCGCATTGCCAGCCAGGTTGGTGAGGATCTGCTTGATGCGCGTGGGGTCCGCGATTATCTCCACGGCGATACCTGGATCTACCTGGTATCGCAAGTCCAGCCCCTTTGCCAGGGCTGCGGGCGAAAGCATCTTCACAATTTCATCCAGGCATTCCCGAATATTGAACGGAATCGGTTCCAAATCCAGTTTGCCGGCTTCGATTTTGGAAAAGTCGAGGACGCTGTTGATCACGCTCAGCAGTAACTCAGCCGACGTCTTGACCGCGCCCACGCAATCGCGCTGGTCCTCGGAAAGTTCGGTGTCCAGCACCAGTTCCGTCATTCCCATAATGCCGTGGATCGGAGTGCGGATCTCGTGGCTCATATTGGCCAGAAACTCACTCTTGGCCTGGCTGGCGGATTCAGCGGCTTCCTTGGCGGCGCGGAGTTCGGTCTCAATCTGGCAGCGCGCGGTCACGTCGATCGCCAGAATCAGGCGCGCCTCGCGCCCATCGAAGAGTAACTGCTGGGCATGCACATCGGCAAATATCAAGCTTCCATCTTTCTTCGAATGCCGCCAGACCCCGGATGCATAAGGTGCGTCCTTGGACGACTTCATGAACGCCGACAGCGCGGCGACATCCTCCGGAGGACGGACGTGCAGAATCGTCATGGAGAGGAACTCCTCCCGCGAATAGCCATAATGCCGCTCGGCTTCGGCATTGACGTTCAGGAAGCGCAAAGTTGCCACGTCATAAACCCACATGGGGAGGGGGTTCGCCTCAAACATGAATTGGTAACTTTGTTCCACGACTTCGCGCGCGCGCCGCGCCTTTCGCAAGTTGACGGTCAGCCAGATCGATGCCATCAACGCCAATGCCACCACGCACAGCGCCAGAAACAAAATCCCGGAAGCAGTCCGGGCCCGGTCGTATTGGAAAATGGTGTTCACTTCCTGGCCCACGTGGGTCCCCCAGCGGAAATCGAGATCCACCAGAGACCCATCCAGTGCCATGCGGCCAATCTCATCCTGCAACACGTCGGCAGCCCGGCGAGCGTCCGCTTGATTGATGCGAGCCCCAATTCCAAACCAGTATTCAGCGTTCGGAATCGGGATCGCCTTCAACTGTCCCATTGGACAGTTCACGTCCTGAGTGACGCCAAAAGCGCTTTGTGAAAACAGGCCACTCTCGGCACTGCCGTCGCAAACCGCCTGAATCACGTCCACCGCATTCGGGATCACGATAGGTCTGGCTTGCGGGAAGTATTTGTTCCTGACGAAATCTTCAAACTTTATCCGGGAAATAGCGATTGTGGAATTTCCCAGGTCCTCCGGGCGATGAATCCCCCGCGCGGCGGGCACCATCAGGACGTAAACCATGTGCGCCCAATGGTTGGAAATATATACCTTGCCGTGGCGCTCCAGAGTATCTCCCAGAATAGGCCAAAGGTCTATCACGCCAGAGATTAGCCCGGTCTCAGCACCCTCCGGGGAATATACCCATTGCAAGCCAATATTTTGACGGCGGGCGGCTTCCTGGAGCAGATCCACCACTGGCCCGGTGGGCTTTCCATGCGAATCAGGGAAGTGATATGGCTGCGAGTCCTGAAACCCGATTTTCAGGATCCGGGTGATGGGAACCGGGGTAAAAAACCACACCGCGAGTGGGATTAAGATCAGAGGAATGAGCGCAAGAGACCAGAAGACGCGCTTGCCCGAGCGCCTGGAGGCCAGTAGAGCTGCGGAATTCGATGAACCCGATGGTCCCACAAGATTGATATCGGCTAGCTAAGGCGTTTCCCTAACTTCAAGTTGAGACTAATTAAGAACCGAAATTGGAAGGTCAATCCTGGCGGATTGGGAAGCCTCGGCGCGGATGGCGGGAGCCCGTCCCAATTCGATCAGATACTTACCGATCTCAAATAGATATCATAGCTGGCCAGGAGACGATAGTCACCCGGAGGCAGGTTGACGAAGTGGAAACCGCCGCCGGGGTTCGTCAGGCTTTCGAGCGGGCCGTTCAGTGACCGGCGCGTGGATTCGGATTCGGGCCACAAGGATACAGGCACGCCGGGAACGGGCTTCGAACGCGATGCGCGGGAGTTGATTGAGCATGGCATCACTGTGGGCGGCAAGCCTTCCAGGAACCATCTGGAGGCCGTGGACCATGTGAAGGCCAAGTCACCGGCTCTTTGCAGGTGGTAGGCCCTGGCCGCCAACCGGAATCGTGGTAAACTTGTCTCCGAAGCCGGCAATCATCGGTCTGCCTTTCGCAATCGCCTTCTGGACGGCGGGCAGCGAGAGCGATGCTTCGTGGCTGGCTTTGCCGTCCCACACCTCCGTGATCCAGATGGCGTTCTCATCCACGGAATCTTTCGCGATAATGTAGCTGAGGCAGCCGGGCATCTCGGCGGTGCCTTCCAGCA
>JBBQUE010000260.1:0-5372 GCA_038212805.1 Bryobacterales bacterium
AGTCACTTATGCGGAGATTACTTTGTCGGCTGGGGTAATTCTTTGGAAGCAGCATGATCTTAGCGCTATTTACGATGCGATTTGGGCCGAGACGCAGCGGTCGTCAGTTAAAGCTTATTGGATATTGGATGCGGTGCGCCACTTCGGAAGCGATGCCGCGAAGCCCGTGGTTGACTTTGCGCTAAGCCGGCGGGGGTGTGGCGTGGTTGCATTTGGTATTGGGGGAGTTGAGGAGCGCGGACCGGCGGAGTGGTTTCGCGATATATTTGCGCGGGCCCGCGATGGTGGGATACATGTGGTGGCCCATGCGGGAGAGACCGCTGGTCCGGAATCTATTTGGGCGGCGTTGGAGATTGGCGCGGAGCGAATCGGTCACGGTATCGCGGCGGTGGGTGACGAACGGTTGATGGCCCATCTCAAAGAACGGAACATTCCGCTTGAGGTTTGTATTTCAAGTAACCTATGTACGGGAGTGGTGGGGAGTTTGAGTGAGCATCCTGTTAGACGGTTATTTGACGCGGGGGTGCCGGTAATAATAAACACTGATGATCCTGCTCTATTTTCGACGACTCTTGAGCGGGAATATGAAACTGCCTCGAGGGAGTTTGAATTGCCGATAGAGATTTTGGCGCAGAATGGATTTCGTTATGCCTTTGGACCAGCGTTCACAAGTCTTGATCTAAGCGGAGCGGGAAAACAAGGCTAGGAACAATCGGCCAAAGCTGAGGAGAGTTAGCACCAGGCATAGAGCGGCGGCGAATTTGATGGCCGGTTCTTTCCACATGAGACGCGCACGGGGTGTGCTGACAATAACTCCGGTGAGAAAACCGCCCGCCAACCCACCAATGTGCGCATAAAAATCAACGCCCGGAATAAAACTCAGAACCAGCGCATAGATCAGCCAGCGGCTATAGAGCGATTTCACCGCGGATCCCAGCGCAGACTTATCCATCACGCCGAACGCAAGCATGGCTCCGATGAGACCGAATATTCCGGCGGAGGATCCCAGCGAAGCGGCGCCGCTGAACAGGGAACTCGCGAGAAAGCCGGTCACTGTTGAAACAAAGTAGAAGATGATTAGACGGCTTGTATCATAGATCTGCTCAACCTCTGCGCCCAGGTCGAAGAGAACCCAGGAATTCATAAGTATGTGGATGAGATTACCGTGCAAGAAACCAGCAGTTACTAACCTGTACCATTGACCACCCATCGGCCATGGCCTTGAGGCACCGTAATAACTGAGTACAGGCTGAGAGTTTAAAGCGTCAGCTGCGAATAGCGCAAAGTTCACCAGCAGGATCATCACGGTCGTGAACCGGGCTTGCGGGATGAGGCCGCCGAGGATATTCGAAGTTTGTAAACGTTCCGCCGCACGAGGGGCGACTTTGGCGTCGCAATACGGGCATACTTTGTCTTCGGTCGTGATAAAAGCCCGGCAGTTCGGGCACATCCTTCGTTTGTCCACTGAGCTCTATTGTACAATCCCGGTTCATGCAGACCGTTCAACGATATACGTTACCCCCGGATAAGCTGCTGCAAGCGATCGAGTTTGCCCACACCCGTTACGAGTTGCATTTCGCTGCCTTTTTTGTCTCCGCCATCGTGCTGCTCGCGATGATTTACTCGCGTTTCGTTCCGCGCATGCGACGCTTTCGCCCCGTCTGGATCGTTGTTGCGGTGACGCTACTTACGAGCCTGTTCGATCTTCCGGCCGAGATCTACGGGCACTCCATGTCACTGCGTTATGCCATCTCGATTCAGGGCTGGCCGTCGTGGATCTGGGACTGGGTGAAGGAGCAACTGCTCTCGACGATGGCCGCGATTGCCGTCTTGATACCTTTTTACTGGCTGCTGCGGAAGAGCCCGGAACGATGGTGGTTGTATTCATGGTTGGTTTCAATTCCGGTCTTGCTACTTTCCGCGTACGCGGATCCGCTGCTGATTGAGCCTTTGTTTAACAACTTTCAACCTTTAGGCGCCAAGCGCCCGCAACTGATTGCGCCGATTGAGAAGCTGCTCGCGCAGGCGGGTGTCCGGATTCCCCGCGATCATCTGTTCGAGATGGCGGCGAGCGAAAAAACGAATTCTTTGAACGCCTATGTGACTGGGTTCGGGCCATCGCGGCGTGTGGTGTTATACGACACCATCATCGAAAAAGAGAATGGGCCGCCGCTGATGACAACCATCGGTCATGAGTTGGGGCATTACGTCTTGAACCATATTCCGAAGAGCCTGGCGATAGGATCGGTCTCAATCCTGATAACGCTCTGGATCCTGTCGGTGGCGATGCCGGTGCTGCTCTCCCGATTCAAAATCGGAGGCCTCTCCGATTGGGAGTCGCTGCCTGTCTTTCTGCTTGCCGTCCTCGTACTTGGATTCCTGTCGGAGCCGATCGTCAACGCATACAGCCGCTGGCAAGAACACCAAGCGGATGTCTACTCCCTCGACGTCACCCGGGGGCTGATTCCGGACCCCGGCCAGGCCGCGGCACAAGCTTTTCAGATTGAGGGCGAGACCGATCTCGACGAACCCAATCCCAACCCGTTTATCGTGTTTTGGCTGTATAGTCATCCTCCGGTTGCCGATCGGCTACGGTTCTCGCTGGACTACAAACCAAGTTTGTAAAATGAAGTATGTCTGATGTTTTACGAATAGCCGACCGTGAGTTCCAGTCTCGTCTCTTTGTTGGCACGGGCAAGTATCGCAGCCACCATGAAATGACCCGCTGCCATATAGCGTCCGGGGCGGAAGTTGTCACCGTTGCTGTCCGGCGGGTTAACTTAACCGATCGGTCGAAAGAATCGCTCCTCGACTTCGTGGACCGTTCCAAGTTTTTTATTTTGCCTAACACGGCGGCTTGTTACACCGCTGACGACGCGATTCGCACCGCGCGGCTAGGCCGGGAAGTGGGTTTGTCGCACTGGGTCAAGCTAGAGGTGATCGGAGACGAGAAAACGTTGTTTCCCGATAACCAAGGCTTGATTGAAGCTACCCGCGTGCTGGCCAAGGAAGGCTTCGTGGTTCTTCCGTATACCAACGACGATCTGGTCAATGCACGCAAGCTGATTGATGCGGGAGCGGCTGCGGTGATGCCGCTTGCTGCGCCGATTGGATCCGGGTTGGGTATTCAAAACACGACAAACCTAAGAATTCTACGCGAGATGATTACGGAAGTTCCTCTCATTGTGGATGCAGGCGTGGGAACTGCGTCGGATGCGGCGATTGCTATGGAAATGGGCTTTGACGGGATTCTGATGAATACGGCGATAGCCTCTGCGGAAGATCCAGAACGAATGGCGACTGCTATGAAGTTGGGTGTTGAGGCTGGACGGCATGCCTTTCTGGCAGGAAGGATGCCGAAGAAGCTTTATGCCAGCGCGAGCAGTCCGTTGGCTGGGGTTGTTGGACGCGGGTAGTGGGTGCGCGTGTTGCGTTGTTGCGCTAGCGGACGATATGAGCGGTGCGCTGGAAGTTGGCGCCAAGTTCAGGGCGGCGGGATTCAACGCCATCGTATCGGCTCAACCTGTTGTATGTGGGTCGGCCGATGTGGTTGTGTTTGATACCGAGACGCGCCACCTGAACCCAGCGGACGCGGCGAGCGAGGTCGCACGATTCATCGGCTCTCACCAGCCACGGCTCGTTTACAAGAAGACAGACTCAACTTTGCGCGGCAACATCACCGGTGAACTGGAAGCTCTGGTTCGGCTCTTCCCGGCTTGGCGTATCGGCTACGCTCCGGCTTATCCCGCCATGGGCCGCACTGTAAAACTCGGCGTTTTGTACGTCCACGGCATCGCGGTTGCGGATACCGAGTTTGCCCGCGACGCGCTGAACCCTGTAGGAACCAGTAGAGTGGCGTCGATCCTGCATCCCGAGTTGCCGTGCACCATTTTTGATGGCGAAGACGATGAACATCTGGCGGAAGCGGCACGAGCGATGCTATCCGACGACACGATGCGGATCGCAGCGGGGCCGGCCGGGTTAGCCGAGACGATCGCCCGCCAGATCGACCTTCCCCGTGGCGCGCCGCCGCCGCTACCGGTTATTCGGACGTGCCTTTGTCTCAACGGGAGCCGCCATCCAAATGCCGCGGAACAGATGCGAGCAGCCGAAGCGCCGGGTTGGCGCGTGATGAGCCTGGATCATGGAGCGGACACCAGCGCCGCCTTGGTGGCCGCGCGCAATGCTGCATATCTGGTAGAGCGGATCGCGATTGAAAAGCCGGAAGCTATATTCGTGATCGGCGGCGACACTATTTTCGCCGTGGTCAGGGAACTGGGGTTTCCCTCGTTGACACCTATCGGCGAAGTAGTTCCAGGGGTGCCGATCGCGCTCACCGATCGGGGCCTTTATCTGATCAGCAAGGCTGGCGCGTTTGGAGGCGTGGACGTGGTGGCCAGCATTCAAGCAAAATTGAAATCATGACTCAGCCGATCTACGGAATCACGATGGGCGACGCGAGCGGTGTCGGTCCTGAAATCCTCCTCAAGGCGTTTGCCAATGGCGAACTGCAATGTCCATTCCTTGCCTATGGCGATTTGGAGGCGCTGCGGTTCTATAACGAGCGGCTTGGGTACGGGGTAGAGTTATCGCCCATCCACTCGCCCGCCTCGTATCATCCAGGACCGCTCAATATTCTGAATGCCGGCTTGCTGGAAACCAATGACATCACGCCGGGAACGCTGAACGGGAAGGCGGGACACGCGGCCAGAGAATATGTGATCGCGGCGACTCATGCCGCCCTTGCAGGCGACATCGCGGGGTTCATCACGCTTCCGATGAACAAGGAAGCCACCTGTCTGACCCATCCCGGATTCACCGGCCACACAGAGCTGATCGGAGCGCTGTGTGGAGTACAAGACGTGACCATCATGCTCGCCTCCGACGAACTGATCGTCACGCACGTAAGCACTCATGTCTCGCTGCTCAACGCAATTCACAATGCCAAACGCCCGCGTATTCAAACAATTATTCAGCTCACCGTGGATGCGGTTCGAAGGCTGGTTCCCAACCCGCGCATCGCAGTGGCGGGCTTGAACCCACACGCCGGAGAACATGGTCTTTTCGGGACTGAAGAGATCGAAGAAATCATTCCCGCGGTGGAGTGGGCAAAGGCGCGAGGGTATCCAGTGGACGGACCGTTTCCTCCCGACACCCTGTTTTATATGGCGGTGAAGAAGAAAAAATTCGACGCCATTGTTTGCATGTACCACGATCAGGGCCACATCCCCTCGAAGCTGCTCGATTTCGAAGGGGGCGTAAATATCGCGCTAGGGCTACCCATAGTTCGCACATCGGTGGATCATGGGACGGCTTTTGATATTGCTGGAACAGGCGTGGCCTCCACACACAGTCTGATTCGCGCCGTTGAG
>JBBQUE010000261.1:0-5367 GCA_038212805.1 Bryobacterales bacterium
CTGACGCAGACCACGCTCGGCATGTCGCGCGACGACTATACGAAGTTCTCGAAGCAATACGAAGCGCTGAAGATCTTCAAGGCCGATCCGTTTGCTTCCATTGATCAGGAAGGCGTCGGCAAGCTGATCAAGATCGCTATCGAACTCGGCCGCAAACAGCGTCCCGATATCGAAATCGGAATCTGCGGCGAGCATGGCGGCGACCCCAGTTCGGTGGAATTCTGCTACCGCGTGGGCATGAACTATGTTTCGTGCTCGCCCTACCGCGTGCCCATCGCCCGCCTGGCTGCCGCCCAGGCCGCCATCGCTGGCTCCGACAAGAGCGAATCCATGCGGACCGCTTAAGCGATTGATCCGGGGGGCAGGGGGTCGTTCCAAGGCCACCTGCCCTTGTTAGCATGAAGACGTGGTAACACGCAATCAATTGATAGCAGTGGTCCAACTCCTCTAAGTCATGGTCCCGCCGTCCCAACGCATTCAGCATGAGGAGCTTGGCGCGGACGAAGAGCAGGCGGTAGCGGAAGCCAAGCTGTGGCTGCTACAGAATGGCGGGCGAGGCATTTCCAACGAAGACGTGCTGGCCGGCTTTGGGCTGACTCTGGACGATTTTCACAATATTGCAAAGCAGCGCGCGGCACGCCGCCAGTAGATGCGTAAGCGCGTTGAATGGACCCCGCAAGATCGAGCAGATGTTCGCCGGATCGACCGCCAGGCCGCGTTCGGTTTTATGATGATGGCGAGCGCCTCCGGATCCTCCGCGTCCTGCACCGCGGAGAGGCTTACCGCTGACAGCACCCCTGAAGCTCGAACACCGAAATATAATGGAGGTATGACAACCTCTACCGTTATCAAAGTTGAAGGAATGCATTGCGATGGCTGCGTGAAACGCGTCACGTCAGCGCTGAGCAAGGTTCCCAGTGTAGAAATGGAAAGTGTCGAGATCGGCGCGGCGCATGTCCGCTACGATCCGGCAGTCACCTCGCCTGATAGCATCGCCAAAGCGGTGGATGCTATTGGGTTCACCGCTAAACCGGTCCAATGACGAATCAGATCACGTTCGCAGTGTCGGGAATGACCTGCGCGGCGTGCCAGTCGTTCGTTCAAAAGACCCTGCAAAAGCAACCGGGCGTTGAAGCGGCGGCAGTCAACCTGCTGCTGAACAACGCCACGGTTCGCTTCCATCCCGAACAGATCACGCCCGCCGCGCTGCTGGAAGCCGTCAACTCAACCGGCTACGAAGCCAGCTACGCCGTACCAAACGAACCCGAGCCCGCGTTCCCCATCAAGGCCGCCGTCGCGCTGGTGGCCGGGGTACTGGCTATGGTTTTTCCCATTCCATACCTGCTGCTCCCGTTGACCCTGGCGATCATGGCTTGGGCGGGCCGGCACTTTTACGTGAGGGCCTGGTCGGCCCTCCGCCACCGCACGTCCGACATGAACACGCTGGTGGCGGCCGGAACCGGCTCGGCGTTTCTGTTCTCCGCCGCCGCCACCCTGGCTCCCGGATGGTTCCGGACCCACGGCGTTGCGCCCGAAGTCTACTATGAAGCGGTCCTGTTCATCCTTGGCTTCGTTTTAACGGGCAACGCCCTCGAAGAACGTGCCAAGCGCCAGACCTCCGCCGCCCTTCGCAGCCTGGTCAAGCTGCAGCCCAAGACCGCCCGCGTCATTGTGGACGGCCTGGAAACCAGCGCCCCCATTGAACTTCTGCGCACGGGAGACGTCATATTGGTGCGCCCCGGGGAGCGCCTCCCCACCGATGGCGAGGTGCTTTCCGGCACCAGCGGCGTGGACGAATCCATGCTGACCGGCGAAAGCCTTCCGGTGGAAAAGCACACTGGCGATCGCGTGATCGGCGGGACCATGAACGGCAGCGGAGCCCTCCATTACCGCGCCACGAACCTGGGCGCGGCCAGCGTGCTCTCCCAGATTCTGCGGCTGCTCCAAGATGCCCAAGCCTCGCGCGCGCCCATCCAGAACCTGGCCGACAAGGTCAGCGCCGTCTTCGTCCCGGTGGTGTTTGCTATCGCGCTGGCTTCGTTTTTTGTGTGGCTGCACGCCGGGTTCGCACACGCGTTGGTTTCCGCCGTCACCGTGCTGATCATCGCCTGCCCGTGCGCCATGGGCCTGGCCGTGCCCGCCGCCGTCATGGTGGCCACTGGCCGCGGAGCCGGGTTCGGCATCCTCATCAAGGGCGGCAGCGCCCTGCAACGGCTGGAAGAGGTGGACACCGTGGTACTGGATAAGACCGGCACGCTCACCCAAGGCACGCCCGCCGTCACAGCCGTAATTCCGAACGATCCTCACATGCTGCGCCTGGCCGCCTCCCTCGAAAAGCTCAGTGAGCACCCCTTGGCCGCCGCCATCGTGAAGCACGCCGGAAACGGCAACACGTCTGCGGTGACCGGCTTTCAGAATCATCCTGGTATGGGCGCCACTGGAACCGTGGATGGGCAACGGGTGGCGGTGGGCAACCTGGCCCTGATGAACATGCTCGGCATTGATGCACCGCTGGCAGGCGATATTTACGTGGCCCAGGGCCAGCAGTTCCTGGGGGCTATCTCGGTCGCCGATACGTTGAAACCCACCTCCGCCGAAGCAGTCCGATCCCTGCGCGCCGCCGGCCTTCGGGTTATCCTGCTCACCGGTGACAACCAGCGTATTGCGCGCGCCATGGCGGACGCCGCCGGCCTCGACGAAGTAATCGCGGGCGTCCTCCCCGCCGGTAAAGTGGACGCCATTAAAACCTTGCAAGCCGCCGGCCGCGTGGTCGCCATGGTCGGCGACGGAGTCAACGACGCTCCGGCCTTGGCCCAAGCCGACGTCGGTATCACCATGGCTACGGGAGCCGACGTGGCCATTGAAGCCGGCGACGTCACCCTAATGCGCAGCGACCTGCAAGGCGTTGCCCAAGCCATCGCACTCTCGCGCGCCACCATGCGGATTATCCGCCAGAACCTGTTCTGGGCTTTCATCTACAACGTGGTGGGCATCCCCATCGCGGCCGGAGTCCTCTACCCTACCTTCGGAATTCTGCTGAACCCCATGATCGCCAGCGCCGCCATGGCGCTCAGTTCCGTTAGCGTGGTGGGGAACAGCTTACGCCTGCGCCGCTTTCACGCAACCAGGCCCAGCAGAGCCAGCGGCACCGCCACGGCAAACGTATAGTTGACGTTCGCGAGCCGGTTGAAGCTTGGATCAAAGAATTGGAAGTGATACACTTCGCCGAAGGAAAAACGGTCGCCTCCCCCGAAGTTAGAACTGGTCACTGGTGAACGCATTGATAGAGGTGGCCGTGAAGTTTGCGCTGCCGCGGATGCAGGGTCGGAATAAGATCCTGGAGGGCCCGGAACTCACGGTGCGCGAGTAGTTTTGCATCAGACAGGCGGACGCGTAACTGAGATTAAGTCAGATATTGCTGGTTACCGATGCACACACGGGCAGAGTCAGAAAGTCTCAGCGAGATTCAGCTTTCAGGAGTACTTTCAGAACGCCTTTCTCCGCCGCCCTTGCAAACGCCCGCTGAGCTTCCGGGAGTGGAATGATCTCAGAGATCATGTCATCTACTCGAACCTTGCCAGACTCCAGCAAAAGCAGGGCAGGCTCAAAGCGTCCGCAGCGTGACCCTATCAAAGTCATCTCATCCACGATCACGGGCACGGTGTCCACCGGAACCAGACCATGAAGAGTAGACTTCAAGATAATAGTTCCGCGCGGGTCAGTCATCCTCACAGCCTGTGCCAAGCCGGATGCCGAACCCGTGGAATCCACGACATAGCCATACTTCGAAGAACCGGCGTCCAGAAAGCTCTCGGCCCCGGCCGCCGCTGAGATTCTCAGTTTCTCCGCATGCCGTCCGAAGTGGTGAACGGGAACGCCATTCGCCAGTAAAGCCATGGCAATCAGCAGGCCCAGCTTCCCATCGCCCAGCACCGCTACGGTCTCATGGGGTGGGATCGTTACCTGATCCAGAATCTGGCAGGCCGCCGCTAAGGGCTCCGTGAAGACCGCATGCTGATCGGAGATAGAGGGGGGAACAATGCGCAGGTTGCGCTCCGGCAGGGTGAGGAATTCGGCGAACGCGCCCGGATGTTGCAGAATCCCCAAGACCGTTCGGGTAGGGCAGTGGCGGGCCAAATCCCGGTCACACCACGAACAGCCATGGCAGCCAAGGTTGATTTCGCCCACCACCCGCTGCCCAACCAGCGCGGACGAATCGGCCTGAACCACACGGCCTACAAACTCATGCCCAGGGATTCCGGCGAAGCCCCGGTAACCGCGCTGCAACTCCAGATCGGTGTTGCAGATCCCGGCATACACAACCTGCACCAGCGCAAACCCTGGGAGCCGGACCGGCTTCGCTACGTCCCGAACCGAACACTTTCCATCTTCCAAATAAACCGCAAGCATGCCTGAAACCAGCATAGCCGGATCCAGGCATGCCCCCGGCCATTACTGGATGGCGATGTTCACGGAGTTGCTGTTTCCATCGTCGGTCTTCAGATAAATCGGCACGATATCGCCCGTTGGTGAACCTGAAGGAATCACGACGTTCACCTGATACAGACCCACAAAGCCCGGCGCCAGGCCAGCAAAAAGCGGGTCCACGCACAGGCCGGGATTAAACGGCGTGCTGGCCCGGAAGCAGACCTGCGGATGGCTGCCCACGCGTGCCAGCGGTTCCGCGATGGGCGAACCCACACCGCTCGCCACCGCGGGCGTGGTCGGCCCCATGCCGATGGTATAGATGACCAAAGCCCCACCCAGCTTAGCGGGGATGCCGCCCAGGCTGGCCGGGATGGGCAAGCTATTATCGGGGTTCGTGACGATGCCGTAATCGCCGAAGTTGCCATTCAGCCGCAGGATCCGGGGAACCGCGCGGGCCGCAACCACCGAGATGGTGTTCCCTTTCACGCCGTTCGATTCCACCCGCAAACGCCCCTCGCCCATAGTGGCTTCGAAGGGAAGCTGTAAATTGATCTGTCCGGCCGACACGTAATACAGCGGCACCGCTTTGTCGTTATAGAAAACCTGAACTCCGCCCAGCGTGGTGGGCAGCGGCAGGCTGCTGGCCGCAGCGGGGTCTCCGGTTACGAATTGCGCTCCAAACAGCGCCACAATGTCGCCGACGGCCAGGGGTTCTCCGGCTGCATAGGTGGTGTTATTCAGCGCTCCGCCGATGTTGGCCAGCGGTCCCGCGATGGGGTTCTTCACCACGTGGACCGTGACCGGAATAGTCTTGTTCTCCGCGGCGGTGGTGGATCCGCTGACGGTAATGGATCCGGTGTAGTCGCCCACGGCCAGGGTTCCAGCCGAGGCAGAAACCTTGTAGGGGATAGTGGGAGAAAAGGGGCTGCCGCCATCCTG
>JBBQUE010000262.1:0-5364 GCA_038212805.1 Bryobacterales bacterium
ACGTGATCACCAATGGCGGCGACCAACCCAACGTGGTTCCGCAGAACGCCTCCGTCTGGTATTACTTCCGCGAACAGGATTACCAGCACATCATGGATTTGTGGAAGATCGGCGACGACATGGCCAGGGGCGCGGCGCTGATGACTGCCACCACCTGGACCTCGCGGGTGCTGGGCAGTGCCTGGCCGGGACACTTCAACAAGCCCATCGCCGAAGCCATGTACGAGAACATCAAGAAGGTAGGGCTGCCCACCTGGACCGAAGCCGACCAGACGCTGGCCAAGGCTCTGCAGAAAGAGCTCAAAGTAGAGCCCAAGGGCCTGGATATCAAGCTGGATGAGATGAAGGAACCTCCCAAGGAAGAGGCCCGCATGGGCGGCGGATCGGACGATATCGGCGACATTTCCTGGAACGTGCCCACCATCGTACTGCGGTTCCCCTCGAACATCCCCAACTTGCCGGGACACAACTGGGCCAACGCGATCGCCATGGCTACACCCATCGCCCATAAGGGCGCGGTGGCGGGGGCCAAAGTCCAGGCCATGACCATGCTCGATATTTTGACCCGGCCCGAACTGGTCACCGAAGCCTGGAAGTATTTCAACACCGTCCAGACCAAGGACGTGAAATACCGGCCGCTGATTCGTGCGGAGGACCAACCCGCGCTGACCCTGAACAAAAAGATCATGGATCAGTACCGGCCCGAGATGAAGAAGTTCTACTACGACCCTTCCCGGTACGACACCTACCTGGAGCAGTTGGGCATCAAATATCCGACCGTCCGGCAATAGAAGTACCATAGTAGTAAGACCTTTCATGAAGACGTTTTACATTGAAACCTTCGGCTGCCAGATGAATGCCCATGATTCCGAGAAAGTGGTCGGAACGCTGGTGACCGAGGGGTACTCACAGGTGGCGGAGCCCGAAGCCGCCGACCTGGTGCTCTACAACACTTGCAGCATCCGCGACAAGGCTGAGCAGAAGGTGTTCCACCGCCTGCAGACGTTTAAAAAAACTGCCGGAAAGGGGAAGATTTTCGGCGTTTTGGGGTGTGTGGCCCAGCAGGAAGGCGAGAAGATTTTCGAGCGCGCCCCGCACGTCAGTCTGGTGGCGGGGTCAGCCAGCTATAACCAATTGCCGCAGATGCTGGTACAACTGGAAGCCGGTAACCGGCGGGTGACCGGGCTGAGCCTGGATACAGCGGACACGTTCGAAACCCCGTATACCCGGCGCGATAATCCGCACCGGGCGTACATCACGATCATCGAAGGCTGCGACAAGGCCTGCGCCTATTGCGTGGTGCCGTTCACGCGGGGACCGGAGCGGAGCCGGACGTCTGAGAGCGTTCTGAAAGAAGCCCGCGAACTGGCTCAGATGGGGTACACCGACGTGCAGTTGCTGGGGCAGAACGTGAACAGCTACCGCGATCCTTCGGCGACTGGTTGGGATTTCTCAAGGCTGCTGCGCGGCATGGGCGAGGTGGAGGGACTGCGTCGGGTGCGGTTTACCACGTCCCACCCGCGTGATTTCGTGAAGGAGATTATCGACGCGATTGATGACAACCCGGTGCTTTGCAATCATGTGCATCTGCCGGTGCAATCGGGGTCGACCGCGGTGCTGCGGCGGATGCAGCGGCTCTACACGCGCGAGCAGTACCTGCGGCTGATTGACCTGATGAAGAACGCCCGCCGGAGCATTGCGATCACCACCGATACCATCGTGGGATTTCCGGGTGAGACGGAAGAGGATTTCGCGGCCACGCTTTCGCTTTTGGAGACAGTGGAATACGATTCGGTTTTCAATTTCAAATACTCCCGGCGGCCAAATACTTCGGCGCTGGAGTTGGAAGATCACATCCCGGAGGAAGAGAAGAGCCGGCGGCATGCGATTCTGCAGGAACGGCAGCGGGCGATTCAGATCCGCCGTAACGCCGACAAAGTGGGGACGATCGAAGAAGCGATGGTGGAAGGCTTCAACTCGGCCACGGGACAGTGGATCGGACGGACGTCGCAAAACTTCACGCTGAACTTCACGCGGGCTGCGGCTGAGATCGGATCGTATCTGCCGGTGAGGGTGACGCGCGCGGGCCCGAACTCCCTGGCCGGGGAAGCCGTCAATTGAATATTAGGCAGCAGGGGGGCAAATTATGGAAGTAGAGATGAAGATTCGCGGATTGATGGTGGATCCGGTGACGAACACGCCCATCGTAGTGCTGAAAGATCTGAGCGGGAATTCGATTCTGCCGATCTGGGTTGGCATTTACGAGGCGAACGCGATTGCGCTTGAAATCGAGAAAATCTCGACGCCCCGCCCGATGACTCACGACCTGATCAAGATCTTGCTGCTCGGTTTGGATACCGGGATTCGCAAGGTGGTGGTGAGCGAACTGAAGGACGATACCTTCTATGCGGTGATCTGGCTGGACAAGAACGGCGAGTTGATCAGCGTGGATTCCCGGCCCAGCGATGCGCTGGCGCTGGCGCTGCGGCTGGACTGCCCGATCTACGTGGACGACAGCGTTCTAAAGAACAGCAAGGCGTCGAGCACGGCGTCGGATAAGGTGAACAACGATGAATTGCGGCGCTGGTTGGAAGGCCTGAACGATGAGGATCTCGGCCGGTACAAGATGTGATCACCGAGACCTTTGAACGGCTGGTGGCGGCTGGGATTGAGCTGCTGCCAGGGCCCGGGTCCGGGACGCACCTGCTGTTTGCCCGTGAGGGCTTCGGGGCTTTGGTGCAGCGATCCGGGGACGGGTTCGGGAGCATTGGGGCTCCGGGGTTGATGACCGATCGCGGGCTGGCGATGTTGGTCTGGCGTGGGACTGAGGCCTGGTTCGTAACGAAAGGCTTCGAGGGCCGGGCACCGGATGAACACGTGGCCGAGATGCGGCGGTTCGCCCGGGATTTAGCGAATGCGCTGGACGCTACACCAGCGCAAAATCGAGGATGAAGCGGTCTGAATGCGCGGCTAGGCGAAGATCTTGTCGGCGACGACTCCGGCGACATCGGTGAGGCGGAAGTCGCGGCCACTGTAGCGGTAGGTGAGCTTGGTGTGCTCCAAACCGAGCAGGGCCAGGACCGTGGCGTGGAAGTCGTGGATATGCATGCGGTCTTCGACGGCGTGGTAACCGATTTCGTCGGTGGCTCCGTAGATGAAGCCGGGTTTGACGCCGCCGCCGGCCATCCAGATGGTATAGCCATAGGGGTTGTGGTCGCGGCCATCGCCGCCTTGGGAGATGGGGGTGCGGCCGAATTCTCCGGCCCAGATCACGAGCGTATCTTTCAACAGGCCGTGGGCTTTCAGATCGGCAAGAAGGCCGGCAATGGGCTTATCGACTTCGTTGGCGTTCTGGTTGTGTTTCAAGAACAGCTCGCCGTGTTGATCCCACTTATAGCTGTGGGTGCACTGGATGTAGCGGACTCCGCGCTGGGCCAGGCGGCGAGCGAGCAGGCATTGCCAGCCGAAGTCGCGGGTCTTGTCGTCGTCCAGGCCGTAGAGCTTCTTGGTGGCGTCGGATTCGGCGTCAACCTGGAACGCTTCGGGGCCTTGGGACTGCATCTTGAAGGCGAGTTCGAAGGCCTGGATACGGGCTTCCAGTTGGGGATCGTGAAGACGGACTTCGGAGTGGCGGCGGTTGATGCTTTGCAGCATGTCGAGCTCATAACGCTGCTGCTCGGGCGAGTAGTGCTTGTTCAGCAGGTACTCAATGGGCTCACCCTGGATGTCCTCGATCTTCATGCCGGCGTTGCCGATGGCGGTACCCTGGTAGGCTCCGGGGAGGAAGGCTGAGCTCCAGTTTTTGGAGCCGCCGTGGGAGAGCGCGGGCTTGATGGTGACGAAGCTGGGGAGATCCTGGTTCTCAGTGCCCAGGCCGTAGAGCGCCCAGGATCCCATGCTGGGACGGATAAATGTACTGGACCCGGTGAAGGTCTGGAGCAGTGCGGCCCCGTGATCGACGCCTTCGCCCACCATGGAGCGGATGACGCACATATCGTCCACGTGCTTGGCGACGTGGGGGAAGAGACTACTGACGGGGATGCCGCTCTGGCCGTGCTGTTTGAATTCCCAGGGGGATTTCATCAGGGGGCCGAGTTCGCCTTTGGCGAAAGACAGGGGCAGCTTGATGGGGCAGGGCTTGCCGTTATCGACGTCGAGGCGGACTTTGGGATCGAAGGTATCCACGCTGGACGGGCCGCCATGCATGAAGAGGAAGATGACTCGCTTGGCGCGGGGGGCGAAGTGCGGGGCCTTGGGCGCCATGGGTCCGGCGGTGGCGGCGGCGGTGGTGGCGGCCTGCGCTTCCTGGGCCAGCATGGCTTGCATGGCGAGGTAGCCGAAGCCGCATCCGGCGGCGCGGAGCATGCCTCGGCGGGTGGTGGGATTTTCCTTGGTATGAAACAGCTTTTGGATATCTAGCATGAGGTGCCTCTCGTCTAAGTACACGAACTCGTTGGACGATAACGGGATGTGGCAGAAGCTCTGCCAGGCGCTGAGCTGCGGGTTTGCCTGGTGTGGAAGAGCTTTTGAATGTCTAGCTTTTGGATATCTAGCATGAGGTGCCTCTTAGTCTAAGTAGACGAACTCGTTGGACGATAACAGGATGTGGCAGAAGCTCTGCCAGGCGCTGAGTTGCGGGTTTGCGCCGGGATACTTGGCTGCGTAGTTGGCCAGGTAGGTGAGGGCGCTGTCGGTTTCCTGAGGTTCCGGATTGCGGTTCAGAATCCGCAGATACGCTTGTTTTAGGCGCTGGGCTTCGGGCAGGGCCAGGACGGCTTCGGCGACTCTTTTGGCGTGATCGAAGGCGAACTCGCTGTTCATCATGAACAGGGTTTGGGGGGCGACGTTGGTTCCGGTTCGTTTGCCATTCACTGTGGTGGCGTCGCCGAAATCGAACAGGTTCAGCAGGTTGGGCAGGTTAGCACGGCGGAGCGGGATGTACACGGTCCGGCGGGTGAGCTTGGTGGGATCCATGGACAGACGGTCAGCGCTATTTTCGCCGTCGGTACCGAAGCCTTTCTGGAGCGTGCCGCCCATGGTGAGATCGAGGGTGCCGCCGATGGCAAGCATGCTATCGCGGATTTCCTCGACATCTAAACGCTGGCGATTGAAGTGGGCCAGCAGGCGATTTTCGCCGTCGGCTTCCATGGTTTTGGGGTCGGCATCGCTGGCGGTCTGATACGTGTTCGACAGCATCATCAGCTTGTGCATGGCCTTGATGGACCAGCCGGTTTCCGTGAAGCGGGTAGCCAGGAAATCGAGCAGTTCGGGGTGGCTGGGACGGTCGCCCATTTTGCCGAAGTTATCGGGCGTCCGGACAATACCTTCGCCGAAGTGCCACTGCCACAGGCGGTTGACCATGAC
>JBBQUE010000263.1:0-5364 GCA_038212805.1 Bryobacterales bacterium
CGTACTAACATCAATGGGACCAACGCAAATAACAACTCCACCCGTATCGACGGTGCGGCCAGTATCAATCTTTGGTTGCCACACCACGCTGGCTATGTGGCTCCCGCGGAAACCGTCGATACCGTGAACATCACCACCTCCGCGGCTGATGCCGAACAAGGCATGGCGGGCGGAGCGGCCGTCACCGTCGTAACCAAGTCCGGCACCAATCAGTTCCACGGTAGCGCGTTCGAATTTCATGACGATCAGCACCTGAAGGCCCGGAACTTCTTCCAGGCCGTCGGGATAGACAAGCCCCTCAGCATTTACAACAACTTTGGCGGAGTTTTGGGTGGGCCCATCGTGAAGAACAAGCTGTTCTTTTTTGGCAGTTACGATTCCACCCGTCAGCGAACCGGAGCGGTTGGCCGCTACTCGGTGCCCACCACGGATATTCGCGGAGGCGATTTTAGCGGATACGCCACCAAGATTTATGATCCTGCCACCGGAGGCGCCAATGGGGTTGGCCGGCTGCAATTCCCAGGAAACAAAATTCCTTCCAGCCGCATCAGCGCCCCAGGCGCCAAGCTGGTTGGCTTCTTCCCGGCACCCAATCTTGCGGGACAGGTCAACAACTACTTTGCTTCCGGCGTTCCCTTGTTCAATCGCGACAATATTGATGGCAAAGTTAATTACAACCGCAATGAGCGTTCGTCAATCTTCGTAAAGTACGGACACCTCGATGCCCTGGTCGGGGGCAAGCCGATTTTTGGTGTTGCGGGCGGACCTGCTCCTGGCTCTGATCCCGGATTGGGCGACACCCGTATTCACAACTTCTCGATCGGCCATACCTACACCGTTTCCGCCAATCTCCTGGTTGATGGCGTAATCGGTTATCAGCGCATGGATCAAACCGTGAAGGGCAGCGATTACGGAACCGCCTACGGCCAGCAACTCGGCATCCCGGGACTCAACGGACCGGAGTTGAGCCAAAGCGGATTCCCCGACATCGATACCGGCGGCTACAGCAGCTTTGGTGTTCCGGGTTGGATGCCCGCCTTTCGAACGGAAGAGTCGTACACCACCTCCCACAACGTCAGTTGGACCAAAGGTGCCCACCAGTTTCGCTTCGGCTTCGACGGTGTCAACCATCGGATGACCCACTTCCAGCCGGAACTCGGCGCCGGTCCGCGCGGCTACATTAACTTTAGTGGCGACGTCACCGCCCTCAACGGGGGTCCTGCGTCCGACAACCTCAACTCCTTCGCGGCCCTGCTGCTTGGCCAGCCCAATAATATGCAGAAGAGCCTGCAATATATTCTGATGACTCCTCGGGAGTGGCAGTTCGGAATGTACGCCCAGGATCGTTATCAGGTGAATCGCAAGTTGACGGTCAGCCTCGGCCTGCGCTATGAGCTCTACCCGCTCATGACCCGGGCCAACGGTAAGGGAATTGAGCGCTTAGACCCCGAGACCAACTTGGTTTATCTGGGCGGACGGGGCAACGTTCCCAAGGATGTAGGCGTCACCGTCAGCCACCTGCTCTTCGCTCCGCGCCTGGGTATCGCCTATCGCCTGGATGAGAAGACCGTGATCCGCATGGGGTACGGCCTGAGTCCAGACCCTCTACCGTTCTCGCGGCCCCTCCGCGGTTTTTATCCGCTGACTGTAAATTTCAGCTTTCAAGCGCCTGACGGATTCTCTCCGGTACGGAGCCTGGAACAGGGAATCCCCCCAGTATTCGGTCCTGACCTGTCTTCTGGTGTAGTCAGCCTGCCGGCGGTCGCCGATATGCGCTCCCCGTATCCTGGTCAGATCCACCGGGGCTATATTCAAAGCTGGAACTTCACCATTGAACGTCGTCTACCGCAGGATTTGGTCGCCTCCGTGGCTTACGTGGGCACCCAGTCCACACACATGCTGGCCGACCGCGATATCAATTCCGGTTTTCCTGGCTCCGGGCAGGCTGGCCGTCCCTATTACCAAAAGTTCGGCCGTACTAGCCAGACACTTATGTGGGACGGCTATTTGAGCTCGCATTACCACTCCCTCCAGGCAGCGCTCAACAAGCAGTTCTCGAAAGGGGTTCTGGTCAAGGCCGCTTACACCTCTTCGAAGGCCATTAACATGACGGATGATGACGGTTGGGCGGGCGTGGGCTGGAACTGGGGTCCCGTGTTCAACCGGAATCGCGCGGCTGCGGGTTATGATCGGACTCATATATTCCAGGTTGGCTGGGTGTATGAACTGCCTTTTGGCAAAGGCAAACAGTTTGCCAACCACGGTATCGGCGCATACGCGCTGGGCGGATGGTCGGTGAACGGTGTCATGGCCATGTACACCGGAACTCCTTTTACGATCGGCGCTCCAGGTGGCTCTCTGAACGCCCCTAGCAATACCCAGACTGCCGATCAAGTGAAAACCAACGTCGAGCGGCTGGGCGGCGTGGGATCTACCGGTCTGTATTACGATCCTACGGCCTTTGCTGCGGTCACCACGCAACGGTTTGGTTCCTCAGGCCGCAATATCCTTCGCCAGCCGGGCGTTTGGAATACTGACCTCACCGTCGCACGAACCTTCAGCCTTGTCGAGAAGGTTAAACTCGATTTCCGGGCTGAATTCTATAACCTGCCCAATACCAGCCACTTCGGCGGGGCCAATGGCAGTGTGACCAGTCCGAACTTCATGCGCATCACCAGTGCGTTTGGAGAACGTCAGATCCGGTTTGGAATGAAGTTATCGTTCTAAACATCGTTCTAAACTAGGTTCATGCCGCAAGTAGTCAAGGGGTGGTCCGTCCTGCGGGTCACCCTTTTCTTTGTTTATGCACTCGCTCTTGCCCAATCCAACGACCTTGCCGTAAAGTCCCAGCGCGCCAAGGAGTTGATGGCCGACGGGCGCTTTACCGAAGCGGTTCCCATCTACGAAGAGCTCGTAAAGGCTCTCCCGGCCAACCCCGGCCTGCATCTGAATCTGGGCTTGGCGCTCCAGATGTCGGGCCAGCTCACTGAGGCCGTCCCCGAATTCCAGCGCGTCCTCAAAGCCGAGCCCGCCAATTTTCCAGCACTGCTGTCCCTTGGGGCCACCTATCTTTCTCTGAACGAACCCGCGAAGGCAATTCCAGTTCTGGACAAAGCCGTCACGGGCCAGCCCGCCGATCCCAACCCGCGTGGCATGTTAGCGAATGCGCTCCTGGCCCTCGATCGTCCGAAGGAAGCCGCCGTTCACTTCCGCAAACTGACCGTTTTGACCTCCACCGAGCCGAAGGCGTGGTTTGGCCTCGGACGCTGCTATGAGGCGCTCGCCACGGCGGCCTTCGACGAGTTAACCAAGTCCGGCCAGGATTCCCCTGAGTGGCTAAGCCTGCTAGCCGAGACCCGGGCCAGCCGCCGTCAATACCGGGCTGCCTTCTATTTCTACCGCCAGGCGCTGGAAGCAAAGTCCGGCCTGCGCGGAGTCCACTCCGCCCTGGCCGCCATTTACCGGGCTACCGATCACCCGGACTGGGCGGAAATCGAAGCCAAAAAGGAAGCCGCGCTGCCACCCCCGAACTGCGCCACCGAGAAGCCGGAGTGCGATTTCCGCGCTGGAAAGTTCCTGGACGCAGCCAATGCCAAATCCCCGTACTGGCAGACCCGCGCCTATAACGCGTTAGCGCTCAATGCCTACACCAAGCTCAGCGCTCTGCCGGAGTCCGTGGAGCTGCACACCCTATTGGCCGATATCGCCGCCGGTCGAGGCCAGTTTCTGGACGCCGCGAAGGAATGGCGGGCCGCCGCCAAGCTCGATCCCGCCGATACTCGCCTTGAGGGCGAACTGGCGGCCGCTCTCTATCAGGCCCACGATTATCAAACGGCGCTGCCGCTGCTACAGGCCCAGCTGAAACGGCTCCCGGCCTCGGCGGAATTCAACTTCTACCTGGGCGATTGTTATCTGCGCTTGGAACAACCCGGCAAGGCCATTGAATATCTGGAGACGGCCGCCAAGCTGGATCCCAAACAACTCCCCATCCGGGCGTCGCTCGGCTTGACGCTCATGAAACTTGAGCGTCCCAAGGAAGCCGTGGATCATCTGGATGCCGCGCTCGTCATTGATGACGATGGCAGTCTGCACTACCAACTAGTCCGGGCCTATCAGGCGGCCGGCGAGTCGGAGAAAGCTAAGGAAGTTCTGGCCGAATATCAGAAGATTCAACAATCGAACGAAGCGGCCAAACGCGACCTCGACGAAAAGGTCAAGATCACCGAGCCTTAGGGGCCCGTGGCGAAAGTGGTGAGCTCTCTACAATTGTTAATACCTGATCAGCGCGCACATCTCTTTCGTAATCCACAGCGCCGTTCGGCCAACGGATTTCAATCAGGTCTACCACCGTGGTGGTCCCTAAACCGAAGTGCACTCCCGCATGAGACGAACTCGCATAGCCTACTGACGTCGTCATCAGATTTACTTGTTTCCCGATCCGTATTTCCGCGCCCAAGCCATCCCGATTACACCCTTTGCCTGGCACGCCCCGCAATTTGACCGTTAACCAATGGCCCGCGCCGGGGCTCACGTTGTGCCACAACTCGGCCGGTCCGCCCAGAGCCGTCACCACGATATCCATCCTCCCATCCCCATCGAAATCCGCAAAAGCCGCTCCCCGGTGGGCCTTCAGGGCACTTTCCAATCCCGACCCCTGGCCTTCCGCGAACTTGCCGTTCCCCTGGTTCACGAAAATACTGTTAGCCTGCTTATACACCGCCGCCTCCACGCGCTCCACCTGATCGTTCACATGCGAGTTCGCGCTGAACAGATCTTTGAAGCCATCGTTGTTGAAGTCCACCAGGCCCACCGCCCAGCCGGCCCGGCTCCGGCTCAACAGGCCCACGCCGCTCGCAAACGTCGCGTCTTGAAAGCTGCCCTTGCCCAGATTACGGAACAGCGGAAAGGTCTCGCCGTTCAGTGCGGTCACTGCAATATCTGGCCGCCCGTCGTTATCATAATCGCGGAAATCCACGCCCATGCTGGCGACGGCCTTCCCATGGTCCAACAGCGCCACGCCTGCCAGCAGCGCAACCTCCTCAAACCGCCCGCCGCCCAAATTATGGAACAACGAGTTAGGAAGGTTATCGTTGCTGACGAACGCATCCATGCGCCCGTCGGCGTCATAGTCGGCAAACGCCACGCCCATCCCCCGCCCGCGAAACTGGCCCACCCCGGACTTCGCTGTCACGTCCTCAAACGTTCCATCCCCCCGGTTCCGATAGAGTTGGTTGGGCCGCGGAGCGAAATACTTAGGATGGCAATACACCCGCAGATTTTTAGTAGAGTCCCCGCAGAACCTGTCCGTCGCCGGGTTCCATTCGCCATAATTCACCACAAACAGGTCCAGCAATCCGTCGTTGT
>JBBQUE010000264.1:0-5361 GCA_038212805.1 Bryobacterales bacterium
GGGAAGCCGGCCGTTCTGCTGAACATCAATCGCCAGCCGGATGGAAATACGGTCGCGGTGGCGGATGGCATCCACGCCGAGATCGAGCAGATTCGCAAGACACTACCACCCGGAGTGGTGGTTGAGCCGTTCTACGACCAATCGGAATTGGTGCAGGATTCCATCAAGAGCGTGCGCGACGCGATTCTGATCGGCCTGGCGCTGGCGGCGATCATTCTGGTGCTCTTCCTGCGGGACTGGGGTACTTCGCTGGTGGCGGGCCTGGTGATTCCGGCCACTGTGGCAATCACGTTTATTGCGTTGCGCGCCATGGGGCAAAGCTTTGATCTGATGACTCTGGGCGGCTTGGCGGCGGCGGTGGGGTTGGTGATCGACGATGCCATTGTGGTGGTGGAAAACATCGTGCTGCATCGCGATGCCGGGCAGAGCAGGGGGGAGGCGATCCACAGCGCGATGCGCGAAATCCGCAATCCGCTGATTGGATCCACCGTTACGCCGATCGTGGTTTTTCTGCCCCTGATTTCCATCAGTGGCGTGACCGGAACATTCTTCCGCGCGCTGGCCTTCACCGTGGGCGTCGCTTTGGCAACTTCGCTGGTGCTGGCGCTGACGTGGACTCCCGCGCTGAGCCACATACTTCTGCGGCACAAAGCCAAATCCCCGCCCGGTCATGGCGAGGTTCCGGCTACGGGGACGATGGGGCGGCTGATCCGGTTTTACGCCAGGGTATTGCGCTTCACGCTGGAACGGCCCTGGGCATTGGGTATATTTTGCACGGGTTTAATTGTGGCTTCGTTTTTTTGTTACCGCGCACTGGGGTCGGACCTCATGCCTGAAATGGACGAGGGCGGATTCATCCTGGACTATATAACCCCGGCGGGCGCTTCGCTTTCGGAAACCAACCGCGTGATGGCGTCCGTGGAGGAGATTCTGCACGGCATCCCGGAGGTGGAACGGACGTCGCGGCGCACCGGCCTGCAGTTAGGTTTGGCTACCGTGACGGAGGCCAACCGGGGGGATTTCACGGTGAAGCTGAAGCGGGACCGGAAGCGGGCCATGGACGAAGTGATCGCCGAGGCCCGCGAGAAAGTGAGTAAGCGGGAGCCGACGATGCAGATTGAATTCATTCAATTGTTGCAGGACATGATCGGCGATTTAAGCAGCGCCCCGGAACCCATCCAGATCAAAATGTTCGCCCTAAATCCCGCGCTGCTGGCTGAATGGGCCCCCAAGGTGGGCGATGCGATCAGGAAAGTTCCGGGAGTAGTGGACGTGTTGAACGGGATCGACAACACCATCAGCGGACCGGCCATTACGTTCCGGGTGAACCCATCGGTGGCGGCGCGGGCCGGGTTCACCGCCGAAGAAGTGGAGCTCGATGCCAGCGCGATTATGCAAGGTGAACCGGCGCCTACGCCCGTGGTTCTGAACGACCGCGCCTACACGGTGCGGGTTCGTTTCCCGGAAAATACCCGCAGCAGCCTGGAGGCCATCCGCAACACGGTGCTCACCAGTTCCACCGGAAAAACCGGGACGCTGGGATCGCTGGCGGATATTGTGGAGGTGCCCGGGCAAACCGAAATTCTGCGGGAGGATTTGCAGCGGAACGTGGCGGTGACGGGCCGGCTGGCGGGAACAAATCTGGGCGATGCAATTGCGGGTGTTAAGAAACAGATGGCGGCGATGAACCTGCCCGTGGCCATCCGGGTGGAATACGGCGGGGCCTATGCCGAACAGCAGAAGTCGTTCAAGGATCTGGTGGTGGTGCTGGTCATGGCGGTTATTCTGGTCTTCATCGTGCTGTTGATTGAATTTGGCAACTTCGGCGCGCCGGTGGCGATTCTGGCTTCGGCGCTGCTCTCCACGTCGGGTGTCTTCCTGGCACTGTTGATCACGAACAACACGTTCAATATTTCGTCGTTCATGGGTCTGATTATGGTGATCGGGATCGTGGCCAAGAACGGAATCCTGCTCCTGGATGCCGATCAAAAATTCCGCTCCGAGGGCGTTGAACCGGAGCAGGCAATGCTACTGGCGGGCGAGCGGCGTTTGCGCCCAATCCTGATGACCGCCATGGCGACGGTGGCCGGGATGATCCCGCTGGCGCTGGCTCTAGGGGCCGGATCGCAGATGCTTCAACCCCTGGCGATTGCGGTGATCGGAGGGATTGTGGCTTCGCTAGTGCTGTCGCTGGTGGTGACGCCGGCGGTTCGCTTTTACCTCAGCCGTTAAGCCATCTCCGGTCGGCGTGTGAACAAATTTCGCCACGGGCTGCTAAGCCAGGCGGGGGTGGTGCAACAGTGAGGCAATTCGTTCGACGCCCCGCTGCGTGGCGGATGGGTGGTCCAACTGGGCCACCCGTTCCTTGAAGCGGCGGAGCAGGTTGGCAAATTGATCCTGGGAAATGCCCAGATCCGCACAATAGTGCTGTGGATCCTGGCCTTCCACGTAGCGCAATAGAGCGTCCCGTTCGGGAGCCGCCAGTTCCAGCAGTGCTTTCTTCATCTGTTGCACCCGATGCGCCGGCGCGGCAAGTGAAAGCGGCTTCGATAATTCAGAGCGGCTGGCCACCTGCTGGGCAGCATTCCGCGCGAAACTGATGAGGGCGGCCTGGGATTCGAATTGCTGTGACCGGATAGCGGCTGCCACCAAATCCAGTGTGGCCTCTAACTCCTGCTCCACGTTAGGGATGCCGAGGGCCCGCCGGAGGTACCAACGCAAGCCGTTAGCTAGCAAGTCGCGATGGGCCTGGTCCGGTGCCGCGGCCAAATCAACCGTTCGAATCGTCGGTGCCACACCGACATAATACGCACAATCCTAGCCGCTGTCTAGTACTTATAGAACTTTGTGTAAAATAATTGTCCGGCACGTGCAGTGAGATCATAAAAACAGCCCCGCATGCGCATTCTGTTGATTTCCACCTACGAAATGGGACGTCAGCCCATGGGGCTGGCCTCTCCCGCTGCGTGGTTGCGCCAGGCCGGGCATCAGGTTACCTGTGCTGACCTGAGCGTGACCAAACTTCCGGAACAAATAGCCATGTCGGCGGAACTAATCGCCCTCTATTTGCCCATGCATACCGCCACCCGGCTGGCAGTCCAGTTGATTCCAACCCTCCGGCAACTCAACCCGGGCGCCCATCTGTGCGCCTATGGTCTGTACGCTCCGCTCAATCAGGCATATCTGCGGGAGTTGGGCACCGGCACAATTCTAGGGGGTGAGTTCGAGCCGGGCTTGACGGCGCTGGCGGACGCCTTGGAAACAGGCCGCACTCCGCCTCTTAGCTCTGTGATCACGCCCGTGATCACACTCGACAAGCTGCGTTTCCAGGTCCCCGACCGTTCGGACCTCCCCTCCGCGGATCAATATGCGCACCTGGTAAAAGACGGGCTCCCCGTGCTGGCCGGGTATACCGAAAGCAGCCGGGGTTGCCGTCACCTCTGCCGTCACTGCCCGGTGGTTCCGGTTTACAACGGGACGTTTCGTGTGGTGCAACACGATGTGGTGCTGGAGGATATCCGCAGGCAGGTGGCCCAGGGCGTGGCTCACATCACGTTCGGCGATCCCGACTTCTTCAACGGACCTGCGCACGCGCGGCGCATTGTGGAAACCCTCCACCGGGAATTCCCGCAGGTTACCTACGACGCCACCATTAAGATCGAACACTTGCGAAAACAGCGCCAACTCCTTCCCGTATTAAAAAATACCGGCTGCCTGTTCGTCACCACCGCCGTGGAAGCGATCGACAACGACGTGCTGGCCAAACTGGATAAAGGGCACACGCACAGCGATTTTGTGGCGGTGCTGGCTGAGTGCCGTGAGTTAGGCCTTGCGTTGGCGCCTACGTTCATTGCGTTTACCCCCTGGACCACAATCGAGAGCTACCAGGAGTTCCTGGCGGTGATTCGCGAACTGGATCTGGTGGAAAACGTCAGCCCGATGCAATTGGCCTTGCGGCTGCTGATTCCCGCCGGGTCACACATGCTGGAACTGCCGGACGTGGTGGCTGCCTTGGATGGTTATGACGCGCCTGCCTTGCTGCATCGTTGGAAGCATGCGGATCCGCGGGTAGATCTTCTGGCGAAGGCGGCGATGGCCACGGCAGGCGGAGCCGGTTCCCGCCGGGAACTCTTCCGTCAATTCTGGGAACTGGCCCACGGTCTGCCCATGGCGGAGGACTTTGCTCTGATGCCGCGCGCCACCATTCCTTATATGGATGAGCCCTGGTATTGTTGAGCGGAGCCCAGTGAGGCGCAGTTGGCGCTTCTTTAGTTCGACGTTTCATTCCCAGCGCGTTTAGAATGGATTATGTTCGCTGTTCCGGATCAATTTTATCGTATTGAAAAACTGCCGCCTTACGTATTCGCGGTGATTAATGAAATGAAGGCCAAGGCGCGCGCCGCGCAGCTCGACGTGGTCGATTTAGGCATGGGCAACCCGGACGGCCCTTCGCCGCGCGCCGTGGTGAACAAGCTGATAGAGGCGGTCCGCAACCCCCGGAATCATCGCTACTCGGCGTCGCGCGGAATTGAAAAACTGCGCGAGGAAATCGTCAAGCACTATAAAACCAAGTACGATGTGGACCTGGATCCCGACAAGGAAGCCATTGTTACCATCGGCGCAAAAGACGCCCTGGCGCATCTGCTGTTCGCGGTGATTGGGCCGGGCGATGCCGTGGTCTCGCCGAATCCCGCATACCCCATTCATCAGTATGGTGTGATTATGGCCGAGGGGCACGCATGTATGCTCCCCATGCCCACTCCCGCGGAATTTCTAAACGGCCTGGAACATTTGTATCGCACCTCCACGCGGAAACCGAAAATGATTCTGATTTCGTTTCCGCATAACCCGACAACGCAATGCGTGGATCTGGATTTCATGAAAGAAATCGTGGCCCTGGCGGCGCACCACGGGACCATCATCGTCCACGATTTCGCCTACGCCGATTTGGGGTTCGATGGCTACCGTCCACCTAGCATCCTGCAAGTGCCCGGCGCGAAAGAGGTTGCGGTTGAGATCTATTCGTTGTCGAAGAGCTTCAACATGGCCGGCTGGCGCGTGGGGTTCTGTCTGGGCAATCCCAAGCTGATCCAAGCCCTGGCCCGGATCAAGAGCTATTTGGATTACGGAATCTTCCAGCCGATTCAGATCGCTTCCATCATTGCGCTGCGGGAGTGCGCCGCGGACACGGAAAAGATCCGCGCTACCTACCAGCGGCGGCGGGATGTGTTGGTGAAGGGGCTGGGCCGCGCGGGCTGGCCGGTGGAATCGCCGCGCGCCGCCATGTTTGTGTGGGCGCCCATTCCCGAACCCTTCCGCGCCAGGGGTTCGCTGGAGTTCGCCAAGCTACTGATGGACAAA
>JBBQUE010000265.1:0-5342 GCA_038212805.1 Bryobacterales bacterium
GTGGCCGTCAGCCTGTTAGGCCTATTTCTTTAGGTGTTCCTTGAGGTACTCCTGGTATTCCTTCTTGAGGGCGGGGTCGCTGGGGCTGGGATAAATTTCGCTGGATTTATACTTCCCCGTCAGGAATTTCTTCTTGGTCCACTCGTCGTGAATGTGGCTTTCTTCCGCTTTGTCTAATATCTGCTTCACCAGATGCGGCGGAATGAAGTAGACCCCGCCGCGGTCGCCGAACGCCAAGTCCCCAGGCATCACGGTCGCGTTGCCGATCCGCACTGGCACGTTCACCGCGGTCAGCATTACTCCCTTGGTTAAATCCAGCGGAGTGGGATGTACGCCCCGGTAATAGGAGGCCATCGGGAGAGGGAAGATGCCTTCCAAATCCCGAATCGCGCCGTCCACGATGAAGCCGTTTCCCGTGGCTGCGTAGATTGCCGTGGCCAGATTATCGCCCACCAGCGTTCCGCCTTCGATTTTGCCGAACAGATCCACCACCACCACGTCTCCCTTTTGGAGAGTGTCGAAGAAGCGCTGGTGGGGGTTCTTGCCCAAACCCTTGGCGGCGGCATCGGCTTCGTTCACGTCGCGGACGTCCGGACGCATGGGCATGAATTGCGCCGTCACGACGCGGCCTACCAGCTTCTGGCCGGGATGAAGGATCTGCCAGTTACCCTCAAACTGATTGGGGTATCCAGCGCCGGGCAGGACGGCCCACACCTCTTCGATGGAGAGGTCTTTGCACTTTTCGATCAATTCGGAGGGTACTTTGGGCCGTCCGTCCGGAAAGCGCTCAAACGTATTCTTGGCTGTGTACTTGACCATCTGGTCGTGGGTCAAGGTAAAGACTTGGCCGTAGGCCGCCGCCGCTACGGTGAGCAATAAAAAAAATCTCATGCGACGAAACTATCACATAAATGGACACGTGAGAGTTAGTGGCCATGACGCTCAAGTTGAAGCACGGCAGCGGGCCCGTCGATCGGGAACTTGGTGGTCGGCGAGAGCGGAGCGGCGGGGGGCTGTAGGTTGGCGAGTCGCACTGGCCGCAACCGATGACGGCGAGATGGAACCGACAGTGGGTCCGTTGATTGGTAGCCTGGTGATCGGCGAGAGCGGAGCGGCGGGAGGGCTGTAGGTTGGCCAGGCGCACCGGCCGCAACCGATGACGCCGCGATGGAACCGGCAGTGGGACCGTTGATTGGGAACTTGGTGGTCGCCGAGAGCGGAGCGGCGGGAGATGCAGGTTGGCCAGGTACACCGGCCGTAACCCATGACGGCTACATGGAACCGCCAACCCAGTGGTCGTTGGGAACGGAGCGGCGGAAGTTTTCAGGTTGGCTAGGCGTACCGACCAACGCATGATGGCGAGATGGTGGTCGTCGAAAGCGGAGCTGCGGGGGCTGCAGTTAACCTTACTTTTCGGTAAGGGCTGCCACGCCGGGCAGTTCGATCCCGGAAAGGAATTCGAGCGAAGCGCCGCCGCCGGTGGAGACGTGGCTGATCTTGTCCGATACCCCGGCCGTCTTGATGGCCTTTTCCGAATCGCCGCCCCCAACCACCGAGACCGCGCCTGAGGCTGCCACTGCGTGCGCCAGCGCTAGCGTCCCTTTATCAAACGGAGGCATTTCGAAGACACCCATGGGGCCGTTCCAGATAATCGTCTTGGCTCTCCTGACGAATTCTTCGTACAAGGCGATGGTCTTAGGACCGATATCGAGCGCGATCATACCATCTGGAATGGTTTCGACCACGCTGTTTTCCGCGCCCGCCTTGAACTCCGATGCCACCACGTGATCGACGGGAAGATGCAGTTTGGAACCGGCCGACGCCAGCAAGCTCTTGGCGAGTTCAATTTTGTCTTCTTCCACCAGCGACTTGCCCGTGCCTTCGCCCTTGGCTCGCAGGAAGGTATAGGCCATGGCTCCACCAATCAGGACGTCATCGACTACCTTCATCAGGTTTTCAATTACTTCGATCTTGTCGGAAACCTTTGCGCCACCTAGAATGGCAAGCGCAGGCCGGTCCGGATTCCTGGTCACTTTGTTGAGGTATTCCAGTTCCTTGTCCATGAGTAGACCGGCGGCAGCCTGGGAAACGAACTGGACCATTCCGACGGTGGAGGCGTGCGCCCGGTGGGCCGAACCAAACGCATCGTTCACGTAAACATCGCAAAGCGAAGCCAACTGTTTGGCGAAATTGGGTTCGTTTTGTTCTTCGGCGGCATGGTAGCGCAAATTTTCGAGCAGGAGCACTTCGCCGGGCTTGGGCTTCAGGGCCTCCACTTCAGGACCCACGCAATCTGGAGCCATGGTGACGGGGCGCTTCAGGAGCGCCGCCAGACGGACCGCAACAGGCTTCAGGCTCATTTCTGGATTTGGCTTTCCTTTGGGACGGCCCAGATGGCTGGCTAAGATGACCGCCGCGCCGTGATCCAGGGCATATTGAATGCTGGGAAGCGAGGCTTTGATGCGCTTGTCGCTGGTGATCTCCTGGCCCCCCGCAGCCAATGGGACGTTGAAATCCACCCGAATGAAGACAACTTTATTCTTCAGATCCAGATCGCGAATCGACAATTTTGACATAGGAATTTGGTTCGAAACTCGATGCTAGCACGGCCAAAGCCGCTGGCTTACGAGCGCAAAATGCGCGGGTTGCCGTCCGTGAAAGCGTGATGAGCCATGCGCGGGTCGGGGCCGATCCGGCACTCGTCCAGATCCACCCAGGTCTTCCGCATGGTGCTCTGCACGAAGGTAGCGGTATTGACCTCAAACGACTTAGGTGATGAGAAGTCGGCCCATCGCCGCTTGGCCACACACACGAATTCGTCCAGTTCGTCCGGTTTCAGGTTTTGCGCTACCGTGATGTGGGGATGATACGGGAAGGGTTCCTGGTAACGAAGACCACCACTGTTCATCAGGGAGTGCATCTGGCGGAGTTCTTTCTCCCCATTCCCGATCGAGATGTAGATCACGTCTGAAACTGGGAAGACTTCGACGGCGGAGAGATCAACTTCAAAGGGAGTAAACCACTTCGATACGGTGCGGATCTGCTCCGCGGCTACTTCCGGGGGGGTGGTACAGGGGCGGGGCGGCAGGATTGTAACGTGGGCGCGAAGAAAACAATTGGGAACCAGCTCACGGCGTAGGCGATCGAGAAAGTCCGACAAAGGCCCTGGTATGTAGCTCACTAGCGCAAACGAGTCAGTCCGGTCATGGCAGCTTGGATCTGCGAACATAGCGGTTTATGGTACCTCAACTACCGGCTTCGGGCATGGAGGCCACGGTATCGGGAACGAACCATTTGGCTTCTTCAAACCCCACAAACTTATAGATGCGAAGAGAACCGTCTTCGATCTCTAACATATCCCCAACGTGGAGGGCCTGGTCCGATCCACGCAACTTCTCCCATGCCGCGTAGGGGCTATCGGCCTCAATTACCTCTCCAGGTTCATAATCCTTGGGCTTTACGATACTCACCCCGGTGGTGTGGGGCGCCAGACGAAATGGCTGGCGCAGCGATCCCTTAATGCGATGTAGTCGATAGGAGGCCATAGTCACCTCATGTTCGCAGACAATGCGCGCGGATAGACGGCGCATCCGCCGGGTCGCCGACGACGTACTCATCGGGTTCGTACCACTGATCATTGCTCTTGGGCAACCCAATCATCCACAGCATGTGCCCCGCACCGCCTTGATTCTCCACGGATGTCAGCCATCCGTCAAAAATCGCATCCCGCTGTTCCTTATCGGCAACCACCCCATATTCCTCCAGCAGGACTGGTTTCCCGGCTTTCCGGCCGGCGTCCAGGTGGTTCCGGATCCAACGCAACCCGAATTGGCCTGGGTCCTGGTCCTTGGCCAGGATCTGCGGATATAGGTGGGTTGTCCCGAAATCAATCCCGTCAAGGCCGAGCAGCTCCGGAATCCCCTCGTCCCCCACGGCGACCAGGTGATTCGCGTCCAGGCTGCGGACCAGACCGCTCATTTCTTCAACCCACTTGAATAGTGTCTTCACGCCGCCGTTGTTCTCGCAGCGGGGTTCGTTGGCGAGTTCCCAGGCCAAAATCGCGGGCTCATCGCGGTAGAGGCGCCCGGTGACGGTGTTGCGGCGGGTGACGATTTGTTCCACGTAATGGCGGTAGGCCTGTTTGCAGCGGGCGTCGGTGTAGAAGCGGTTTTTGTGCTTCCTTGGGTCCATGCCGAACCACTCCACGTAGCGCGGCATGCCGCCGAAATCGGTCCAGTTGTTGGTGAGGGTGAGGATCAGGCGGATATCGCGTTGGCCGGCCTCTGCGATGGCGTGGTCCAGGCGTTCCAGGCCGTTGGGGCCGTCGTTGAGGGCGGGTGCCTGGGCCACCGGATCCCAGTATTGGAAGCTTCGATCCTCCGGCGCGGGCGGTTTCAATGTATCGAGAAAGGCCCAAATGCGCAGGGATGTCATGCCAAAACTTTGCGCCAGATCCAGCCCCGCTTGGAGGACTGAATCTGGCGCGTAGGCAAGGTAATAGAGATTGCCGCCGGTGATGCGATAGGGTTCGCCCGCAAGCACCAGCTGATCGCCGGACCTTTGAACGAACCCAGTCAGCATTTAGAACACGTACTTCAGCGCGACCTGCATCTGCCGCATGCTCGCGCGGGTGTTGGTGATGGACCCGAATGAAGTGGAGTTGGCGTTGGTGTTGGGCGTACCCCAAACCGGATGGTTGGCGGCGTTGAACGCTTCCCAGCGGAATTCCACGCGGTGGGCTTCGTTGTACGGCAGGACGAAGTCCTTGTGGAGCGAAGCGTCCCAGGTCTTCAGGCCGGGTCCGACGATGGAGTTGCGTCCGGCGGTTCCGAAGGTTCCGGGAACGTTGGGTTTTAAGGACAGCGGGTTGAACCAAAGGGCCGTGGTGGGGTTGTCGAGATACGGGCTGACGCCGGTTGCGTTCGGACGATCAAACCCCGCGCCGGTACCGGACCGGTCCGAACCGCCGACATTAGGAGTAATCGGGAAGCCGGTCTGGATGGTCACAAGGGAGCCGACCTGCCAGCCGCCCGCTATGGCGTCCAACGCTTTGCTCTTGATGTTGAACTGACGGCCGCGTCCGACGGGGATGTCGTACAAGCCCGAGATCACGAACCGCTGGCGTGTGTCGAAGGCTGACAGCGCACGTTCACAGCTCAGGCAGTAGCTGTTTTGCGGGAACAGCGTATCATCACCCTGCACGCGGATGCCGCTGGTTTGATCGATGGACTTCGCCCAGGTGTAGGACGCCAGCACGGTGAGGCCCGCGCTGTATCGCTTGGTGGCTTTGATACTGAGCGAGTTGTAGTTGGCGTTGCCGCTGTTATCCACCAACTGAATGC
>JBBQUE010000266.1:0-5341 GCA_038212805.1 Bryobacterales bacterium
GATGGTTCCGTTCAGAGAACCGAAGCCTTGCGCCCATATGGCAGCGGCAGAAAACGCGAGCGCGCAGAGAAGCCTGCGAAAGATTTTCATGTTGATCCCCTAGAAGCGATGAATTCTTTGGAACGTCATTTTTCTGACGTCGCGGGGCCGACGGGGCTGGTGGTTGGAATCCGACTGGGATCCAGGGAATCACTACGGCGTGATTATGTTACGTGAGCGTAACGGATACACAGCAGGATAGCTAGGAAAGGAGGCGGATGTCAAATGCTGAGTCTTGTCTCATACAGGATGAGCCTGAAGCAGCGTTGTTCCCAGCGGCCCAACACCGATGGCGCCGCGGGTGGAGACGGGTGGGCCAACAACTAGCGGTTTGGTTTCGGCATGAATTGCGCCGCTTCGAGCAACGGCGGCGGCGTGGGCAGTCCGGTAAATTCAGTGCGGGCGCAGAAGAGCGATCCGGCTTCCGAGGCATTGCGGCGCAAGTCTTCTGGCATGCCTTCCACGGCGGTGGTGAACATCACGTGTACCGCGTTATCGAACCAGATGAACTCCGGACAGGTGACGCGGGGGGAGCCGGGCAGATGCCACTCCGCCTCCACCACGCCCGTTGTGAGGCTGATTTGACGGGCAGTTCCAGACTCGGCGGGCCCAGGGTCGAAGAACGCCACCACGGCGCTACGGCCCCCGGGCGCGGGACGCATTCCATCCGGGACTGCGCGCAGGCTGCGGAAATCCGACAAGACGCGGGACGACGTTGCGGCTGATCGAGCAAGGTCGAGATGATGAACGTCCACCGTCTTGTTGGGTGAATCGATTTCCACCAGAAGCGTCTCGCCCTGTTCCGTCGAAAAGTATTTCCCGTTGGAGCAGATTTCTTCCGGGAGCAGAACAGACAACGTGCCCTTGACCAGATCCAAATAATAGGCAGCCGCGATGCGCTCAGAGAACTGCAGATGCTTGGTGCCAAAGATGAGGCCGCCGGGAATCGCGAGACCATCATTAATAATGACGCGCGCGTCATTGATAATCACGCGCTCGTCTTCAGGCAGAGCGAACCGCGTCTCAGTCAGAGTGCGGTCCAGCAGGTTGTAGAGCACCAGCCGGCGCTCCATGCCGATCACGACCACGCCCGGCTGATCCGTTTCGGCAAAGAACCCTGGCCGCCCCGGAAGCGGATGGGTCGTGTTCCGAAGCGTCTCCAAGTCCAGAACGTTGATGCTGCCCCGGAAATCGGCCGGCCCATGCTGGATGTCCACCCAAGCCAGCAACGCGTGATCGCTCAGGCGATGCTGCAACTGGCGCGGGCCCTCCGGCAGATAACGCAACTCTTCCGAATCCGGGCGGAAAAACGGCCGGGCCTGGAAAGTTATCATACGTCGTGGCCATCTGGATCGACAGGCGTCACCGGATCGAGCAGCGGCCAACACAACGTTCCCACGAAGTACACACCCGCCAGCACATAAAGAAAAATGCCGTAGCGCGAGGGGTCGCCATGCACAATGTAACCGCCCACCACCGGCGAAGCGTACCCGGCCAGATTGCCCATCATATTCATGGAGCCCGACAGCGTTCCGGCGTATTTGCCGCCAATATCCATGCATGCGGCCCAGGAAGGGGGCATCGCGAGGTCGTTGAAGAAACTCGACAGACCCATGGCGAACATAGCCCATTTGGCTTCCTTCATCTGAATCGCGACGATCATCATGACCCCCGCGCCCACGAAACCCGTGCAGGCCAAAATGCGGCGGCTCATCGTCACGCTGCCGGTCAGCCGGGCCAGTGGGCGGGAAACCCAACCGCAGAAAGCCGAGCCCAAGCCGCCCAGAAACAGCGGCAGGATGGCGAGCGTGGTGGCTTCAGCCGCCGGAAGTTTCCAGTGATTCTTGAGGTAGGAAGGCATCCAGGTGATGTAGAAATACCAGGGGAACGACATGCAGAAATACTGCAGCCAGAGCAGCCAGACAGAGCGCGAGGCCAGCACTTTGGCCCAGGGCACGTCGCCATGTCCGGAGGCATGCGCGCCCGTATCGCCAATCAGGCGGCGTTCCGCTTCGTTCACGCTGGGGTGGGTGTGCGGATCGTCCTTAAACCACCACCAAAAGACCGCCGCCCAGATCACGCCGATGGCTCCGAAAAAGACGAAGGCGGAGCGCCAACTCATGATCATCAGCACCAGGAAGACCAGCTTGGGAGTGAAGGCTCCGGACCAGCGGGCGGAGGTCCACATGATGGCCTGGGCGCGCAAACGTTCGCGATGGGGCAGCCAGATGGTGAAAATCTTGGTGAGGTTCGGGAAGCCGCCCGCCTCGCCCGCGCCAAACAGAAAGCGCACAACCCAGAGCGACGTAAAGCTCCAGATGCTGCCAGTGAGCGCGGTGAAGGCGGACCACCAGAGTACGATGCGAAGCAACACTTTGCGCGCGCCAATCCAATCCCCCAGCAGGCCGCTGGGAATTTCGAAGAGCGCATAGGAAATGCCGAACGCGCCGAAGATCTGGCCCATCTCCTGATCGGTCAGGTGGAGATCCTTGCTGATATCGGGGGCAGCTTGGGCAATGCAGACGCGGCTGACGTAGGAAAGCACCGCGAGGGTGACAGCGAAGACGATCACCCACTTGCGCGCGTTGGTAGGTTTTTCGAGGGCCTGGATAGGTGTCATCGGAAAGAAATTTATCATATCACCCGGCCTGGGCTAAATCTTCGAGATTGATCCTCGCTAAATTCGATGAAAACTCTTCAGAATTTCGTGCGTGGAGTACCGCAGCGCGATGGGCCGGCCGTGGGGACAGCTCATGGGGCATTCGGTTTCAGACAGCGCCTTCAGCAGCCATTCCATCTTGCTTTGATCCAGGCGCATGTTGATCTTAATGGCGGCGCGGCAGGCGATGGAAGCGGCCAGGCCACGGCGCAGATCGTCCACCGAAACGCGGCGCAGTTCGCGTTCGGCGATCTCCAGAATTTCGAAGAGCACGCGCTCAATGTCGGCTTGTCCCAGGCCCGCGGGGGCGGCTTTCACGGCGATGGTGCGGTTGCCGAAGGGTTCCGTATCGAAGCCGCTGCGATCCAGTTCTTCAGCGATGCGGGCGTATTCAATTTGCTGGGCGGCGGTTAGTTCCAGGATGATGGGCATCAGCAGTTGCTGGCGTTCTACTGTTCCGCGGGCTTGCTGCTTCAGCACTTGCTCAAACAGGATGCGTTCGTGGGCCACGTGCTGGTCGATGATCCACAGGCCATCGCGTCCGGCGGCGATGATAAAGCTGTTATGGATCTGGCCGAGCGGACGGAGGTCGGCGAGCGATGCCAGGCTTTCCATGGGCCCCATGCTGGCATGCGGGAGTGGCCCGTGGGTGTCGGGCACGCGGGATGCGGGACGGCCGGGTTGGGGCTCCGGCGGGGCATTGGTAAAGTCTGTGAAATCGAAGCGGGGCGGCGCGGCGGCGGTCGGGTTGAGCGCGAAGACGGGCAGGTCTTCGGGATGCTCCGGTGGCTTTTCGAAATGCGAGAGATCGGGCGCGGAGACGAAATGCTCATCCGCGATGCGCTGGGTGAAATCGGAATAGGGCAGGTCGGCGGCCAGTTGCGGTTGCACTGGCAGCGTGATTCCAGACGCCGGGCGGGCGCTGATCAGCATATTGCGAATGGCGTCGCGCACGAAATCGTGTACAAACGTTCCGTGGCGGAAGCGCACTTCCGTCTTCGATGGGTGAACGTTCACGTCCACCTCTTCCGCGTCGCAGTCCAGGAACAACAGCGCGAAAGGGTAGTTGGCCGGGGGCATCAGGTTGTGATAGGCCGAGGAGAGCGCGTGCAGCAGCAGGCGATCGCGGATCAGGCGGCCATTCACGAACAGGTAGACGGAGTTCCGGTTCGTTTTTTGAATATGCGGTCCGGAGACGAAACCCCGCAGGGCGAACACGCGGCTTTCGGATTCGCCCAGGCCTTCGACTTGCAGTTCCCTCTCCACCATGCCCAGGTCCGTCAGGTCGTCCAAAGTGCGGCTACCGAAGACCTGATAGACGCGCTCGCGCAGCGTTTCCACCGGCGTTACGTCAAGCAACTGGCTGGCTCCGTTGCGCAGTTCGAATGCCTTGTGGGGATGCGCCAGGCTGTAGTGGGTTACCAGCGAAGCAATGTGGGCGAGTTCGGTTTGGTCTGACCGGAGGAATTTCTTGCGCGCCGGCACATTGAAGAACAGATCGCGCACGGTGATGGCGGTGCCGGGCGGGCTGGGGTGTTCATCGCAGCGCAATAGTTTGCCGCCGTGAATTTCTACCGCGGTCCCGGAGGTCTCCCCGGCCGAGCGCGTTTCGAGCAACAGCCGCGACACGGACGCGATGGAGGGCAGCGCCTCACCCCGAAATCCCAGCGTGGAGATGGAAAGCAGATCCTTTACATCGCTGAGTTTGCTGGTAGCGTGGCGCTCAAACGCCAGCAAAGCATCGTCGCGCAACATGCCGCACCCATCGTCGGTGATGCGGATCAGGCGGCGTCCGCCCGCATCCACCTCTACCCGAATCTGGTTAGCGCCCGCGTCGAGCGAATTCTCCAGCAGTTCCTTGACAACGGAGGCAGGCCGTTCCACTACCTCTCCCGCGGCGATCTTGTTGGCGACGATGTCGGAGAGGACGCGGATTTTCCCCATTGCGGGCTAGCGAACCACGATGCCGCGATCTTCCAGCAACTGCCCGGTGCGCTGCAACAGATTGGTCTGATTGCGCCGGTAATTGATGTATTGCGTCACCAGATTGGCCTCGGCCAGCGTGAAATCGTTCTGGGACGCAAGCACGAAAAACAACGTGGTGGTGCCCAGTTCGTAACGCTTCTGATCGGCCTCCACGCGCTTCTGGGCCAGATCCCGCGCCACCTTGGCGATCTTGACGCTCTCCCGGCTGTTCTCAATCTGGTTCACGGCCGTCAACACTTGCAGGCGGATATTCTCTTCCACGGTGCGCTGCCGCAGCGCGTCCAGTTTCTTCTGCACTACCGCGTCGGCCAGATCCGCCGAAGCGCGCCGGTCGCGGATGGGAAGCCGCAGCGTGAGCCCGAAACCATACACGGGATTGCTGAATCCGAACACGCCACCGAGCGCGTCGCTCAGGCCTCCAACGATGGGGATCACGCGCTGCGTGGGATCCACAATGTTGGTGCGGGGATAGAAGATGCCACCCAAGCCAGACGAGCCGTATTGCGCGGTGAGCGAAAGATCGGGGCGCAGTGCGTCATTCGCCAGGCGGATTCCAAGGTCGTCCACATCCAGGTTCTGACGCGCGTTCTTGAGCTCCGGGCGGCGGCGGAAAGCGGTCGCCAGCGTGGCTTCACGATCAATGTCCAGACTTTCGGC
>JBBQUE010000267.1:0-5314 GCA_038212805.1 Bryobacterales bacterium
ACTTACTTCGGGCAGGGTTCTGACTATGGCCGCCAAACCGGCGCCATCTCCACCGCCGACCGCCTGAACGGTTCCGTGAACGGCAGCAAGCCCGATCAGAACAACATCACCCTCGATGGCGTTGACGTCAACGATCAGAACACCCGCAACGCCTTCCAGAGCGTGCTCCGCGTCACTCTCGATTCCGTTCAGGAATTCCGCACCACCACCCAGAACCCCACCGCTGAGCAAGGCCGCGGATCCGGCGCTCAAATCGCACTCGTCACCAAGAGCGGCACCAACGAACTGCACGGGTCGCTGTACGAGTACCACCGCAACACCATCACCAGCGCGAACGATTTCTTTAGCAACCTCTCCGGGCTCCCGCGCGCCAAGCTGATCCGCAACACGTTCGGTACCTCCCTCGGCGGACCCATCAAGAAGAACCGGCTTTTCTACTTCGCCAACTGGGAAGGCCGCCGCGACGCCAGCGAAGGCAACGCCACCCGCACCGTCCCCACCGCTTCGTTCCGTCAGGGAATCGTCCAGTATCTGAACAGTTCCGGCGGCGTTTCCACCTTAACCCCGGCCGGCCTCAAGGCCATCGACCCCGCCGGCATCGGAGTGAACCAGGCCGTCCTCAGTACGCTGAATGCTTATCCGCTCCCCAACGACAACACCATTGGGGATGGCCTCAATACCGCCGGCTTCCGCTTCAAGGCGTCCACCCCGGTGCGGCTGAATACCTACATCGCCAAGCTGGATTACGTCCTCGATAGCTCCAACAAGAACACCGTTTTCTGGCGCGGGAACCTGCAGAACGATAACCTGGGCGGCACTCCTCAATTCCCCGGCCAGGCGGCTTCTTCGGTCACGTTGGATAACAGCAAAGGCTACGCCGCCGGTTGGACGTCGCTGCTGTCCACCAACCTCGTCAGCACTTTCCGCTATGGCTATACGCGCTCCGGCCATGAGAATACCGGCATTCAGAACGCTCCTTATGTTTCATTCCGCGGCCTCTCCACCGTGAATGCCACCACCACCGGCCTTACCCGCATTCTTCCGGTTCATCAATTTAGCGAGGATCTCGCCTGGACCAAAGGCCGGCACGACATCCGGTTCGGCGGCGTCGCCCGCATCGTCCGCAACAACTCCACCAACTTCTCGGGCGTCTTCCCCGATGGCCAAATCACCTATTCCTACCTGGCCGGTACCGGAGCATCGCTGAAGCCGTCCGACCTCAGCAGCAGCTTTAGCACTTCCTACCGTGCCGCCGCCGTCAACCTGCTCGGGCCGGTGTCGTTCGCCGAAGTGACCTATAACTATACGCTCGACGGCAAAACCCTGCCTTTCGGCAAACCCGTCAAGCGCACCTACGGCGCGGAAGAGTATGAGATGTACATCAACGATACCTGGCGCTTCAAGAAAAATCTGACTATCACCGCCGGACTTCGCTACTCCCTGGCACCGGCCATCCGTGAGACCCAGGGCTATCAGGTCTCGCCTACTTTCGACCTCGCCAACTGGTTCACCCAGCGCGGCAACCTCGCCAATGCCGGAAAGTCGCAGGCCGATGCCGGCGATGTCAGTTTCGTTCTTGCCAGCAGCAAGCAGGGCAAGCCGCTCTATGTCACCCCCAAGGCGAATTTCTCGCCCCGCTTGTCCTTGGCTTACTCTCCCAGCGCCGATTCCGGCCTCGGTAAGTTCCTCTTCGGCGGACCCGGCAAGACCTCTATCCGCGCCGGCTTCGGCATGTTTTACGACCTCTTCGGTATGAGCCTGATGCGCAACTTCGATTCCACCGCGCCCGGCCTCAGCACCCAGTTCCAGACCCCCGCCAGTGTCAATCTGGCCAACAGCGCACGCTACGCCGGGTATAGCGTCTTTCCGTCGCAGATCCTGCCGTCCGCTCCGGCCTTCGGCTTCCCCTACACCGCGCCGTCCGACGTGGATCATGGCTTTGCTATTGCCAACTCCATCGATCAGCACATCAAGCAGCCCTACACCATGAACATGAACTTAAGCCTCGGCCGCGAGTTTGGCCATGGTCTGTTCGTCCAGGGTTCCTACGTCGGCCGCCTCTCCCGCCGTTCCCTGGTGGTCACCGATCTTGCCCAGCCCACCAACCTGCGCGATCCCAAGAGCGGCGTCACCTACTGGCAGGCCGTCAATGAACTGGCCCGGGCTTCCCGCGCCGGCGTCCCCACCTCCCAGATCAAGGCCAATCCCTTCTGGGAGAATTTCTTCCCCGGCCTTGCCGCCGGCGGACTCACCGCTACCCAGGCCGTCTATGCGAATGAACTGTCCGTCTATCCCACCGACATCACGTCCGCTCTGCTTGATCTGGACGAACTGTGCGATACCTGCAGCACCCTGGGACCGAACGCTATGTTCAACTCCCAGTACGCTTCGCTGTTCTCCTACCGCTCCCTCGGGAAAGGCAACTATCACGCCATGCAGTGGGTGATCCGCAAGAGATTCTCGAGCGGTTTGCAGTTTGATTTCAATTACACCTTCTCGAAATCCACCGATCTCACTTCCTCGGCGGAAAGCGATTTCGGAGCCGGTTCTTACTCCGTGCTGCTGAACCCCTACAACACCAAGCTCAACAAGGGCGTCTCCGATTTTGACGTCACCCATTCCATCAGCGGCTATGCCGTCTACCAGTTGCCCTTCGGAAGGGGCAAAATGCTGGCTGGACACGTGAACAAACTGGCGGACGCTTTCATCGGCGGCTGGCAGGTATCCGGCATCTACAGCGTAACCACCGGGTTGCCGCGCAGCGTGGCCAACTCCGGCTCCTGGCCTACCAACTGGAGCTACTCCGGCTTCGCCACCCAGATCGCACCCGTGGCTGGCGGCGGGGCTTTCGCCAATTCCGTGGCACCCAACGGCACCAGCGGACCTAATATCTTTGCCAACCCCACCGCCGTCCGCAACGCCTACGATTACAGCTACGCCGGTGAAATCGGCCAGCGCAACGGCATCCGCGGCGATGGCTTCATGACCGTCGACATGAGCTTGGGCAAGACTTTCACCATGCCCTACAGTGAACATCACACTTTGCAATTCCGCTGGGAGGTCTTCAACGTGCCCAATACCGTACACTTTGATATCAATACCGCCAGCCTCGATGTGGGCAATACCGGCACCTTCGGGAAATACACCAGCACCCTCAACCAGCCCCGAGTCATGCAGTTCGGCCTGAGGTACCAGTTCTAGCCCAGCAACCTGTGGCCACGGTTGATATAATGAGGAGGGACGGTGCCCCGTTCCTCCATGGCTTCGTTTTTTGATTTTCACGAAACGGGCACCGTAGGCGTGTAACGCAGCTCGGCCAACCTCGCCAGTGTTTACTTCAATGGAGGGCGGCAAAAGATCCCTGCCGTTCCCCTGTTGGCTTCGTTTTGTCTTGATTTCCACGAAACGGGTGCCTCCGGCCTTACTATCCGTAGGCGTGTAACACAGCTCGGCCAACGTCGCCAGTGTCCGCTTCAATGGGGAGCGGCAAAAGATCCCTGCCGTTCCCCCGTTGGCTCCGTTTTGTCTTGATTTCCACGAAACGGGTGCCTCCGGCCTTACTATCCGTAGGCGTGTAACACAGCTCAGCCAACGTCGCCAGTGTTCGCTTCAATGGGGAGCGGCAAAAGATCCCTGCCGTTCCCCTGTTGGCTTCGTTTTTTCATTTCTACGAAGCAAACTCCTCTGGCCTATCTAAACCGTAGGCGCGCAACGTCGCTCGGCCTGTATTATCAGCTTCGCTATAATAGCGAAGGATGGCAGGAGACCCAGACCCTCCCCCCTTGGCTTCGTTTTTTCATTTCCACGACATTCCTCCGGCCTTGCTATACTATTTGTTTGCGGTGCGTAGTGGGCAGTAGGGGTGCGGGTTGGTTTTGAAAGTAAAAGAACTGGAACTGGGAAAAATTCACTTCGATGTGAGTTTTGACCCGGATAAGCTGGAATACTTCGATCCTGGCCTGCGGCAAGTAAGTCCTCTGAAAACAACAGGTTACGCTGAGCTCGTGGAAGACATTCCGGGCGAAGTACGGGTCCGGGGGCATTTGCGGGTCGACATGGAAGTGCAATGCGACCGTTGCGTGGAAAGCGCTCTGAAGCCCATCGACTCTGATTTTGATTTGTATTACAGGCCTGCCGCAGCGGCCAATCCTCGTCATCCCAAGGAAGAAGTTGAACTGGACGAGGGCGAAATTGATTTAGCGTTTTACGAGGGCGACGGCCTCGATCTTCAGGATATTTTGCGGGAGCATATTCTGCTCTCCATGCCCATGCAGCGGGTGTGCAGCCCGGATTGCCTGGGTATCTGCCCGGCCTGTGGGCAGAACCGGAATCTGACACTCTGTAAGTGTCAAGCCAAGCCCCTGGACGACCGGTGGGCTTCGCTAAAAAATTTGAATACGAGAGGAATCTGAAATGCCAAATCCGAAACGGCGGCACTCCAAGCGCCGTACGTCCACCCGCCGCTCGCACGACCACCTGGTACGCCCAGGGGTTTCTGAGTGCCCTAACTGCCATGAACCCAAACTCCCGCATCGCGCCTGCGCCAGCTGCGGCCGCTACAAGGGACGCGAAGTGATCGAAGTCGCCGCGCAATAGCGTCTGTCCCGGGATCTCTCATTTCCATGCTGACCATCGCGGTCGATGCCATGGGGGGCGACGAAGCCCCAAAAGCCGAAGTGGAAGGTGCGATCCGTGCCGTTCGCTCTTTGGACGTTCGCGTCATCCTGGTTGGAAAGCAAGACGTCATCCAGCGGGAATTGGACAAGCATGGCGGCGTGCACGGCTTACCTATCGAAATCCATCACGCCAGCGAAGTCATCACGATGGATGACAGCGCTGCCAAGGCAATGCGGTCCAAGCGCGATAGCTCCATCCGGGTGGCCACGCGGTTGGTTCGGGATCGCGTAGCTAACGGTATGGTCTCCGCCGGAAACACCGGGGCCGTCATGGCCACCGCTAAAATGGTGTTGGGAATGATCCCAGGAGTGGAGCGTCCCGCCTTGGCTTCTGCCTTCCCGACCCTCAAGCGCTCGCCCGTCGTCGTGGTCGATGTGGGTGCAAACGTTGATTCCAGTCCGCGGATGCTGGCCCAGTTCGCCGTCATGGGCGACATTTACTCCCGGATCATTTTTCATAATCCCAAGCCCCGCGTAGGGATACTCTCCATCGGCGAGGAGGAGCATAAGGGCAACGATCTCACCCGCGCTGCCACCCCTCTGCTGAAAACCCTGCCTCTGCATTTCATCGGAAACGTGGAAGGACGGGACATCTATTCCGGCGAGACCGATGTGGTGGTCTGCGATGGATTTATCGG
>JBBQUE010000268.1:0-5305 GCA_038212805.1 Bryobacterales bacterium
ATTGCCTGAAGAACGCGAACATTCAGACGATCGGCGATCTGGTCCAAAAGACCGAGGCCGAGATGCTCCGGACCAAGAATTTTGGCCGTAAGTCATTGAACGAAATCAAAGAGATCCTGTCCAACTTGGGCTTGGGTTTCGGGATGAAGTTTGACGCGCAGGGCCGTTTGGTGGCCCCGGCCGGCGGAGTTCAGCCTTACACCGCTCCTGCCGATGGAGATGACCGAGATTTTGACGAGCAGGAGGTTGCCGAGTAACCATGAGACATAAAGTAGACGGATTTAAGCTCGGCCGTAACATCTCTGCGCGGCGTTCACTATTGCGCGGGCTGGTGACGGCCGTGATTGAGAATGAGCGGATCGTGACCACCGTCCCCAAGGCGAAGGCAGCTAAACCGTTGGTAGAAAAAATGATTACGCTTGCCAAGAGAGACACGCTGCACGCTCGCCGGCAGGCAGCTGCTTTCCTCCAGACCCCTGCATCGGTCCAGAAATTATTTGATAAGCTGGGTACTCGTTTCTCTCAGCGAACCGGCGGATACACACGTGTGGTCCGGCTCGGTTGGCGCAAGGGCGACGGTGCGGAGACCGCAGTTCTGGAACTCGTTGGTTCGGAGTTGGTGAAGCGGGCCGCGGACCGTGCCAAACGCCGTGAAGACCGGCTCAAGGCCATGAAGGAAGGCCGCGAAGGCGAAGAGGGCGGCGGCGTCTCCTAAGCTTTTTGGCTGAGGTATTTCGGAAAGGCGTAGGGTAAAACCCTGCGCCTTTTTCGTTGTAGGAGGCTCTCGTTCTAGGGTTAACACCCGAGCGACAAAGAGCTGGGCGGCTGGTAAAGTCGGGATGGATGCTTGCGACCCTCCTGATAACTTGCGCTAGTCTGTTGCTCCAAGCGGGGCTGAACGGGGCAACGAAACCCGACTTTAGCGGAACCTGGAAGTTGAATTTGGCGCTGAGCGCTTTCGGCAGATCTCCCACCCCGGGATCGATGACCAGCCGGATTGAACATCGCGAACCAGAGATCAAAGTGCATTCCGAAGTGAGCGGTTCCCAGGGCTCCTACGCGTCCGACTACACTTGGGTGACGGATGGCCGCGAAAACGTCAACACGGTGCGCGGTAACGAAATCCGTTCCACGGTCACATGGAACGGCCTCTCTCTGATCTCCCACGCGAAAACTACGGTGAATGGGGTGAGCCTTCAGGTGGTCGATCAATGGACGCTTTCCGAAGATGGCCGCGTCTTGACGGTTAGCCGGACCGTTTCGGCACCGCAGGGGAACGCAGAGCAGACCTACGTATACGAAAAATGAAACGCAATCTGCTCCCTCTTCTTGGCATTGCCTTCGTCGTGGCGTTGGCAGCCTCCGGCATCTTTTACGGATTATTCGTGGGACAACTCAAGCAGGCGTCGCGGAACTTCGCTGCGCAACAGATCTTGATGTCTTCCCATACACTTGATCGCGGCGCAGTGTTGAAACCTGCAGATTTGAAGCTGTCTTCCTGGCCGGGAGCACTGCCACCTGGCTCGCATTCGCAAATCAGCGATGCGGTCGGAAAAACCGTCTATTCATCCGTGCAGGAAAACGAACCCATCACCGATCTTCAGCTGTCGTCCCAAAAAGCCGGCGGCGGACTGGGGATTACGCGAGGAATGCGGGCGCTCTCCATTAAAGTTGTGGATTCGTCAGGGCTCATCCCGTTTCTCCGAGCCGGGCACCACATAGATATTCAGGCGGTTCACGCCCGCAACAACGGCGATGCCGCGCTTCGCACGATCCTGCAAAATGTTGAAGTATTGGGCGTGCATGTGCCGGAGGGAACTCAGGCGCAGTTCGTAACTGCGACCGTTACTGTTCTAGCCGCGCCTGAGGATGCCGACCGGGTGGCCATGGCCGATTCTTCCGCCAGTATCCGGATTCTGCTTCGCAACCCCTTGGACGATGAAAAAGGCGCGCGCCCCAGCGTGGCACTGGCCTCCCTGTTTTCGCAAACCGAGCGGCACCCCCAGCAATTCGCGCGTGCCGCCGTGAATATCAGGGAGGAACGAGTCGATTTAATCGTGCGGGTCGCTGCCCTCACCCCTGGTTTATCGCCGGGAAATGCGATGCAGATCCAGGCGTTTCCTAATTCTGAACTGGGCGCTTCCCTGGGCCCGTCCCTGGGCGCTTTCAAAGATCTGGCCTCAGCCCGTGTTATGGCTTCGAATCTCCAAGCTGGACTAGTGCGGCCGGGCCGGCAATGGGTAACCCTCCCGGGAAATGAGTGTGGGTTGAGCGTCCGTTTGCAGCGCATTTCTACCCGAGACCATTCTCTTCGGCTCCGGATCCAGCCCGAAGTTACCCTGCCATTCGGGACCGCCGGAGTCAGCACCCGCCGCGCGGTTGCCGAAGTGAACCTATCCGAGGACCAGACGGTCGTCATCTCCGGTTTAGCCGATCCCGGAGTTGCGCCTTCGCTGGCCGAAATGTTGTTTGGCCGTTCGGATGCCGGACAACTGGCCGTCTTCATCACCGCCGCCACCGCGCCCAAAGCCGCCTTAACCGTGGGCCGTCCTTGATGTTGGCGATTCTGATCGGTCTGGTATTTACGGGGACCTTTGTCATCGCGGGCCTCGCGGTGATGATTGCAAGCCTGGTCCAGCGCGGCCGGGATACGGAAGACCGGGAATTATCTGGGATCCTCAAGCAGGAGCATCTGAGCTCCATGGTCTTTTGGGAGCGTCTGCTCGACCGTTTGATCTTCGCGCAGCGTTTGAAAATTCATCTGGAAGAGGCCGGCCTCGGCTGGTCGGTGGGGCGCGTCACGCTGGCAATGTTGTTACTGGGTTCGCTCGGTTTCGCGCTGTTGCTGGATACTTCGTGGACACCGCCGGGTGCGGCTCTGGTAGGCGCATGGGTTGGTGGATCCATTCCTTATTGGGTGGTTTTGAAAAAACGAAGCCAACGGCTGGGGACCATTGCAGCGCAATTTCCCGATGCCCTGGAATCTCTGGCAAGGGCCATGCGGGCGGGGCACGCTCTTTCGGGTGGCATTCTGATGTTGGCCAGCGAAGCGCCCGCGCCGCTTGGCCCCGAGTTCCGGACAGTGGCGGATGAGCAGCGGCTGGGCCTGCCGTGGGATACCGTACTCCAAAATTTCAGCCGTCGCTTGCCCATCCTGGAGGTGCGCCTCTTCGTGGCCGCCGTGGGAATGCACACCCGAACGGGCGGAAAACTCACCGAAATTCTGGAGCGCCTGGCTGAAACCATTCGGGAGTCCGCCGCGCTCCGTGGAGAGGTCAAAGCACTCTCGGCCCAAGGCCGATTGACGGGTTTAGTGCTGACCGCCCTGCCCCTCTTCATTGGCATAACCATGTATCTCACCAATCCAAACTACATTGGGCTGCTGTTCTCGCATCCCACGGGAAACTTCATGGTCTGGTGCGCAGCCGGATGCATGGTGGGGGGCCACTTCCTGATGCGGGCTATTGTCGACATCCAGGCCCCGCAATGAACCCGCTGGCACTTCTGGCGGCATTTTTCTTTTTGGTCATGACCAGTGTGATCTTGGCCGGATATGTGTTGCTCGTCCGCCGGCCCGCTGGACCGTCCATCAGGAAACGCGATCTCTTGCAGGACACTTTATCGCGTGTGGGCGAAGCCGTTCCAACCCGTCCGACCCAGGCGGAACGGTTCCACCGCCAACTCAACCTCGCCGGATACCGCCACCCCAACGCCGCTCAGACATTCTCCGGGATCAAGATCGCCGCCGCTTTGGGATTGGGTCTGGCGTGCGCGATCGTGAAACTGGCAATAGGGCTCGAAGCCTCCGGTGCACTGCTGGCCCTGATCGGCGGAGGCGGCGTCGGTTACCTTGTGCCTGACCGTATCCTGGAATTCTCCGTGAAGAGACGCGCCCGCCGGTTGCTCTTTGGAATTCCCATGATGCTTGACCTGATGGTGTTGGGGCTCGAAGCCGGACAATCGTTGGATGCATCATTGGCGGAGGCTGCGCGCGAACTCCAATACGGCTTTCCTGAACTTGCTTCGGAGTTGAACCAGATGCAACGGGAACTACTCGCCAGCTGGAGCCGTTCGGAGGTCTATCAACTCCTTCGGGAGCGCAACTCTGAGCCGGAAATGAAGCGCGTGGCGCAAGTTCTCATCGACGGTGAACGCTTCGGGACCACACTCGCGCCCGCGCTCCGCACCCATGTCCGTTTCCTAAGAATCCGGCTGCGGCAACAGGCTCAGGAGCAAGCTCGCAAGGTCAGCATTAAGCTGATTTTTCCCGTCTTCTTCCTGATTTTTCCCGCCGTTATCCTGATCACGCTTGGGCCTGCCATCATCCAGATTCAGAGTCAGCTAGGGACCTTCACCAATCCCTGAAACAGCTAAAATTTGTCATAGTCCTGGCAGGCGTTTCGGGCATCTATATTGACATGACCGATAGGTTTGTTTTCGTGTTGGCTACGGTACTGCTCGCGCAGGCTCCCGTCTCGGCCGCCACGGTACTCGAAGGTAAGGCAGCATTCTCCGACTATCGCCAGCAGCAGCCGGGGGTGATCCACCGGATCAGGGCCTCTGATCTGCCGCATCCCTACGCCACTCAGGCCGTTGACAATGGTCCGCACAAGATCAAGCGCCCTGAAGGAGCGTGGCCGCAGACTCTGCCCGGGTTCAAGGTTGAACTGTTCGCGACCGGGCTGGAGAATCCGCGCCTGATCCGCACCGCTCCCAACGGCGATCTCTTCGTGGCGGAGAGCGAGCCAGGGAAAGTAATAGTTTTCCATGGCAATACCCCGTCGGAATTCGCTACCTGGTTGAAGCAGCCGTTTGGCATCGCGTTTTATCCTGCCGGAGCCAACCCCAAATGGGTTTATGTAGCCAACACTGATTCCGTCGTCCGATTTCCCTATTCCTCCGGCGACCTTAAGGCGCGCGGCGCAGCCGAGGTGATTATTGCCGACCTGCCAGGCGGCGGACGGCTTCGCGGCGGTGGCCATTGGACCCGTGATATCGCGTTCTCCGCCGACGATAAGAAGCTCTTCGTATCCGTCGGCTCGCTTACCAATGTCGACGATTCCGACACGAATAAGAGTGAATTCCATCGTGCCAACATCCTGGAATTCAACGTCGATGGCAGCGGGCTGCGAGTTTACGCCTCGGGAATCCGCAACCCCGTGGGCATAGCGGTACACCCTCAAACTGGCGAGTTGTGGTGCTCAGTGAACGAGCGGGACATGCTCGGCGACAACCTGGTTCCGGATTACATCACGCACGTGCAGGATGGCGGATTTTATGGATGGCCCTGGTATTATACGGGGAG
>JBBQUE010000269.1:0-5282 GCA_038212805.1 Bryobacterales bacterium
GACGGTTTTTGACGTATTCTGGGCGCACGGCCCGAGCGATCCGGTCCGCGCAATCGAGAGGCGCTCCAGGTTCCATTCCCATAGGTTAATAAGCGTCACCTCTGAACAGCCCACTTTACCCTGTTTTGGAGAGTAGATGCCGTAGGATTCTCCTCGATTTCAAATTCATCTTGGCCGGAATAATATACGTACGGCTGCTCAATTTCCTCGTATGGGCAGACCAGTTCAGCTCGCCGGTTTGGGCCGAGCCAGACTATCCTAATGTCTCCGTTTACGTCAGTAGTTACTTCGGCGGCTGCAGGGATCGTTGAATCCGAAGTGGTCGCTGCGAGGAGTTTGATCGCGCTCCGGAATCCGTAATAGCTGGGCCGAATGCGGCCGAACCTATCAGTTTCATCGCGCTCGGCTAACAGCGCAACTTCCGCCAGCGTACTCGCAAGAGAGTGGCACGCGACATCAACGTTTGAAATTACACTCCATCCGAGTGACTTCTGCTGGCCACTTAAGACACTATCGTACCCAGCGGGTTGCCCATTTGGGACGGTTAGCCGGCTAATGAGCAAGGAAGTCCCCGTTTCGTAACCGCGGGAAGTCGCATCGTCAGAGTAATATTCAGTGCGGACGTATTGTTGCTGATCTCTGGGCAAACAGGTAGGCTCCCAGGTTCTATTCCGTTGCAACCGATTACTGTGTCGGAGGCGATACCGAGGCTCGCCAAATTCGTGGCGGCGTTTTGATTGGGCAGATGTCATTCCTTGCGCCCAGTCAGTGCACCGTGCACTCTATTTACCTTTTGGACGAAATCCTCGAATGCCCCCCGGCTCATTACGAAGCGCTCGTAGGTTATGACTTTCACGTCCGAACCAGGCTTCAAGGCGAGTAGATCCTCAACTGGGATGAATCCCATGTCGACGTAAATGTCGGTACCGACATGCCACACAGCCGTGGCATTGACAAAGGAGGGTTGCTGATAAGGTGCTACCGATGCATCCTCAACGTCAACAACCTTAAAGTTGTACGTCGTGAATGACGCGCCTTGGTTGGGGGGGATCTGCTCTTCGGGCATATCTTCATACTAATACGAGGTGCGTTCTGTTATCCTCCAGGCATGGTCTTCCGAGTCCCTGCGATGTTGTTCATCGCGGCCGCGGCGGCGGTAGCTGCTCCTACGTTTTCAAAAGATGTGGCCCCCATATTTTTCGAGCACTGTGCCGGTTGCCACAGGCCAAAAGACGTCGCGCCTATGTCGCTGCTGGACTACAAGTCTGCCCGCCCGTGGGCCAAGTCGATCCGGCAGGCGGTGTTGACGCGCAAGATGCCGCCCTGGTTTGCCGACCCGCAATACGGCCATTTCGCCAACGACCCGCGTCTGAACGATCGCGAAATCGGAACCATTCAGGCGTGGGTGGACAGCGGTGCGCCCGAAGGCAATCCGAAGGACCTGCCCAAAGCACCGCAATTCGTGGAGGGTTGGCGGCTCGGCAAACCCGACATCGTCATCGATATCGGGGAAGATCATTCCGTTACGCCCGGCACGGATGTGTACGAGCACTTCATTGTTCCCTCCAATCTCCCGGAAGGCATCTGGATTCGCGCGGCCGAGTTGCGTCCAGGAAACCGGCGCATGGTGCACCATGCCCACGTGAGTCCGGTCGGCAACGCGAAGCAAGCCGGACCGGCAACCATTCAAGCCATGCGGGCGCTCGGTAACTACCTGGAGCATGACGGCAAGCTGTCGCGCATTCGCATGGATGCACCTGTTCTCGATAACGCGTGTGCCGCGGATGCGCCCGACCTGCCGTATATCCACGGTTTCCAGGAGGGAGCCTTGGCGTCGTTTCTGCCGGGACGCCAGCCGGACGTCTTCCTGGATGGCTCGGCGAAATGGATTCCGGCGGGTACCAAAATGGAGTTCACGGTCCACTATGCCCGGACGTCATTGCCGGGCGAGACGGACCGCACCAGAGTTGGACTGTATCTTGCGCCGGGACCTCCCGAACGCGTGCTGCACCGTATAGATCTCCGGAACTTCTTCTTCTTGATTCCGCCGGGCGATCCGAACCATGAAGTCAAGCGCTGTTACACCTTCGAGAAAGACAAACTGCTCCTCTCTATCACGCCGCACATGCATTTCCGGGGCAAGGATGTGCGCTATGAAGTGACACGGCCGAATGGGACGCACCAGGTGCTGCTGTCCGTTCCGCGGTATAACTTCGACTGGCAACTCGTGTACCGCTTCCAGGATCCCATCCCGATCGAGAAAGGGAGCGTGCTGACATTGACTGCCCACTTCGACAATAGCGCCAACAATCCCGCTAATCCCGATCCCACCAAGGCGATCCGCTGGGGGGACAAGAGCGAGGAAGAGATGCTGGCGAACTATATCGAGTATGTGGACCCGGTGCCGCACCGGCCTGTTGCAAGCGCGCGGGCGGCCGTGGATCGGCGTTGAGCAGGAGCGCTGCTGCTGCGTAGTGCCAGGCTCGCTTTCTGGATCACGCCGCCGCTGGTCGCACTCATCCTCTTCTGGCCTGGTCTGATTTGCTGGTTTCAGAAAGACGATTTCGCCTGGCTGGGGCTGCGCCAACTGGTCGGAAGCCGGCATGATCTTGTGTGGGCGCTCTTCGCACCACTGGCCCAGGGAACCATCCGGACTTTGAGTGAGCGAGCGTTCTTTCTGTCGTTCTCCACGCTATTCGGTTTGAACCCTTTGCCGTATCGTTGTTTCGCCTTCCTCACGCAAGCGGCGGTGCTGACCATGTTGAGCGCGGTGTGCACCAAGCTCACGGGGTCGCGCGCGGCAGGCTTCTGGGCGGCGATTCTGTATACGGTGAATGGCGCGGTCGCGTACGCGATGTCGTGGACGTCCATCTACTATGAGCTGGCCTGTTCGTTCGTTCTGCTGCTCAGCTTGTGGCTGCTGATCCGGTATTCCGAAACGGGCCAACCGAAATACTACATCGCTCAATGGATCACCTTCCTCCTCGGGTTCGGAGTCCTGGAGTTGAACGTGGTCTATCCGGCTTTAGCGTTTGTTTACGCGTTATGCTGCGCGCCCGGAATTGTCAGGAAAGTGGCGCCGATGTTCGCCGTTTCCGCCCTTTATACGGCGATCCACACTGCCGTGGCGCCGCTGGCCGCGAGCGGCCCGTACCGGATGTTCTGGGACGCGAGCGTATTCTCGACGCTGTGGACCTACTGGAAATGGGCGCTGGGTCCCAGCCGTCTAATTCTCTTCCACATTTATCCGTCGCCGTATCGATCCGCCCTCACCGCGCTGCTTACGGCTGGACTAATCGGCTTTATGGTGTGGAAGATCGCGCGCCGGGAGTGGGCCGCCGTATTCTTTGCGTCCTGGTTTCTGATCGTAATCGCACCACTTCTGCCGCTGCGCAACCACGTCACGGAATACTACTTGACTGTCCCCTTGATTGGACTGGCGATGTGGGGTGGTTGGGCATTGGTGGAGGGCTGGCGCGCGCGCTGGCCGGTGCGAATTGCGGCAGTACTGTTGGCAGCCCTGTATGTGGCCGTCGCGATCCCGCTGGCCCGAGTGGCGACGGATTCGTTCTATAACCGAAGCGAACAGATCCGGGAGATGGTCGGCGGCGTTGTCGATCACGCCCAACCCGGCAAGCTGATTGTGCTGAAAGGCGTGACCCGCGAGATGTTCGTCTCGGCCATCCTGCACCGGCCGTTCCGCCTTTATGGATTGAACGATGTCTATGTCGCCTCTGAAGACAGAGATCGAATTTCCGGGGACGTACCGGAAAAGGACCTGGACCGCTTCTTAGCCGACCCGGCAATGCTTCGCTCAGCCTTGGAACAAAATCGGGCGATCGTGTTAGACATCAGCGGTGAGCACGTTCAGGAGGTGACGCGCGGATATCGACCGTAACCAATAATACGGGTAATCCATCCGGCGGAGCGACTCGTAACTATTTTTGACAAGCATGGAACGTTTGGGGATTGAATTGCACTAGCGATTGTAGAGAGTCGGGGGTTTCAATGTTGATCGCTGCCGGAATTGCCGTTTTGACCATCTTCGGACTGTTTCTGTCGATGCTATCCTCCTCACCCAAGAGTGAGGGTGAGTGGCATCCGGACACAGACGCGTGAAGGATTTTCCCAGGCCTATTTCTCGACCCGCACGCCGCGCCAGAATGCGACGTGGTCTTTGATCTGACTGGCACCCGATTTCGGATCGGGATAATACCAGGCCGCATTGGGATTGCGTTTGCCATCCACCACCACATCGTAGTAACTTGCAGTGCCCTTCCAGGGACAGACGGTGTGCTGATCGCTCGGCAGGAGAAGCTCGCGCCGCACCGCCTCCGGCGGGAAATACTGGTTCCCTTCAATCTCGACTGTCTGGTTGCTGTCGGCCAGCACCGCGCCTTCCCAAATCGCCTTGGCCATCGATCTTATGATTACGGCAAGACCGGCGCGGTCGCAACTTTTGTAGACCCGGTGCGATTGACGTAGGGTCGGCACCACGCTAGAATTTAAATGCGGGGTGGAGCAGTCTGGTAGCTCGTTGGGCTCATAACCCAAAGGTCGGTGGTTCAAATCCATCCCCCGCAACCAACCTTTTCGGTATTTCCGCGCTTTCGTTCGGTCTCACGGAATCATTGATAGGATTCCCAATAGACCCAACGTCGGAGGACCGCGCCACGCCAGCCAGCATTGACCCAAATTTTCACTGCCCGACGGGATCCCGCAGCGTCTTCGCGCATACTGGTATCAAGTCATTTGCGGAGAGTCCAGTATGACACTTGCACGTTGGTTGCTTCGGTCTCGAAAATTTGCCGCCTTATTACTGGCGATTCCAACCGCGCTGGTGGCGCAGACTGCGACTGTCACATCCGTCGTGGGCGACTATAGCCTTAGGTTTGCGCCCGGGTCGATCGTGACAGTAATGGGAACTAACCTCACTGGCACGGTGGGAGTCCAAGTGGGCGGTAGGGCGGCCGCGATCCTCGTTTCCGGGTCCTCGACCCAAGTTGGAATTCAGCTTCCAGTGGATCTGCCAGCCGGGCCAACCACGCTGGTGGTCAACACCGTCAGCGGGAGTTCCGTTCCGTTTCCCCTTACGTTGCTTGCACACGCGCCTCACTTGACTGGTTACGGATCCGAATGCAATACCGGCCCGGAGATCATTCTGGACGTCATCGCGCAAGGATTGGGTGCGACGGATCCCCCGGTCGGGACCGGTCAGACTGCCAGTCCAGGGACCCTGGCCCGCACGGTGGCCAGACCTTCCTTTACCCTGAACCGAGGTC
>JBBQUE010000270.1:0-5254 GCA_038212805.1 Bryobacterales bacterium
GTGTGGGGCATTCCATGGGCGGGCACGCCGTAGCCTTGGCGGCCGCCCTGAACCCGGCGGCGTTCCGTTCGTTGATCCTGCTGGACCCCGTGATCCTGCCGCCGGAGCAATACCGCGGACCCGAACCCCCTCTCGATTTCGTCCTGCGCCGGCGCAACCAGTGGACCTCGCCGGATGAGATGGTCGAGCGCTTTCGGTCCCGCCCACCCTTCAATCGCTGGGCTGAAGGCGTGTTGCGCGATTACTGCGACTACGCCTTGAATGGATCTCAGCTCGCTTGCCAACCTGAAGTAGAGGCGTTTGTTTACGCGCATAGTTGTGACTTCGACGCCAATATTTACGCGGAGCTTGCCGCCGTCTCTCAACCCGTTGTGGTGGTCCGTTCCCGCGATCCCTACAGCTATGGCAAGTTCGACGGATCGGCCACCGCTCCCGATCTGGCGGCGCGCTTCCCGCACGGGCAAGACCTGCATTGGACCAATGTTTCGCACTTCATTCCCATGGAAGCGCCCACCGCAACCGCCAAGCTTATACTTAAAACTTGAATCGCGAACATCACAAATGGTTTAGCCCCGCGCTGCGGCGCGACATGGAATTGACGGTCTTCGGCCACGCGGGCGCACCCGTGATCGTGTTCCCCACGTCGATGGGCCGGTTCTTCGATTACGAGAATCGCAACATGATCAGCGTGATCGGGGATCGGTACGAAAGCGGGCAATTGCAGGCGTTCTGCGTGGATAGCGTCGATAGTGAAAGCTGGTACAACAAGGGAATCCCCCCGAAACAGCGGGCTCTCCGGCACGCGCAGTATGACCAGTACCTTCTGGACGAGGTGGTACCGTTCATCCGCTCGAAGAACCAGTCCAACCAGTTGATCGCCACCGGGTGCAGCTTTGGCGGCTATCACACGCTGAATTTCGCGCTGCGCCATCCGGGCGTGGTGACGGCCGCGATCAGCATGGGCGGGGCGTTCGATATTCACCAGTTCGTGCGCGGATATTGGGACGATAACTGCTACTTCAACTGTCCGCCCGCGTTCGTGCCGAATCTCAGTGACGGCGCGGTGCTGGATCAGATCCGCGGGCAGCGACTGGTGCTGGCCACGGGCGAAACGGATATATGCCTGAAAGCCAACCTGCAGATGAGCGAGATGCTGAACCACAAGAGCCTGCCGCACTGGCTGGACGTGTGGGGCAATGGCACCGGGCACGACTGGCCGTGGTGGGAACAGATGACGGTGAAGTTCCTGCACCCCGATTGAGCTACAGCGTTTTCACCATGCGGATGATGGCCAGCACCTCGCCATTGGGCAGCGGGACGTCCACATGCTCACGCTCCTGGTAGCCTTTCAGCGTATACAATGGCACACCCGTAAGCGTTGACCCCATCTCCAGATGGCGGAACCCGGCGGCCTGCGCGGCGTCTTCGCAATGCTTCAGAATCAGAGTGCCCAGTCCGCGACGGGCCCAATCCGGGTGGACGAAAATCGCGCGGATCTTGGCGGCATCGGTGGCGGGATTCAGGAACGCGTTCTCGCGATTGGGCCCGTGATCGCTGCCGAATAACGTCTTGCGATGGCTCCAGCCGCCAGACCCGGCGATACATGCGGGGCCGTCGGCAGGCTCGGCGATGAAGTAGGTGCCGTCGTCCACCAGTTGCGTATCCAGGCCCAGCGCATGGCCCAGCGCGCCTTCCATTTGTTGCGGCGTGTAATCGTTCTTCTGCAGATGCCGGACCGATTGTTCGATCAGGCTGCGAAGCTCCGGGATGTCAGCGGCGGTTGCCAGGCGGATGCGAAACATCTTTCTGTTTCTGGGAATATAGCAGATTATTGCGCGCCAGTTCGAAATCGGGCTTGATTCGCAGGGCCTGCGCGGCGGCCTGGATGGCGCGATCCCAATCGTGCAGTTCTTCATAAATGGCCGCGATGTCGTTGTACGCCTCGGCATAATCGGGCCGCAGTTTCAGGGCGTCCCGCGCGGCGGACAAGGAGGCTGGATAGTTGCGGGCCTGGGCGTAAGCCAGCGAGAGATTCAGGTAGGTTTCGGGAGACGGGTTGCGCTTTAACTCCAACCGCGCGGCTGCGACCGCAGTCTCGGGAGTTTCGTTTACCAGAGTGGCCAGAAGCGTCTCGGCCTCCGCGTGGTCGCCGTCTTTCGTCAGGGACAGCCGCAGCATCGCGATGGCTTCGTTTTTTCGTCCCACCTGGCTGAGCCAGCGTCCATAAAAAAAGTAACTGCCGGGATCGTCCGGGGCTAGAACGATGGCGCGCCGGAATTGCTGTTCGGCTTCGCCCGCTTTGCCTTGGGCTCCATAGACCACGCCCAGGTTTGTGGCCAGCAGGCCATAGTTGGGAGTGAACTGAACGGCGCGTTCCAGGTAAGTCTGCGCCTCCGCCATGCGTCCTTCGCCCATCAGGACAACGCCGTAGTTCATCAGGCCGCGGCCGTTCCCCAGACTCTTTTCGGTGACGTCTCGCCACAGCGATTCTTCCGTGTGCCAGACCTGGTTGCGTTTCCATGTTCCTACCGCGCAGGCCAGCAGCAGAACGATCGCCATGGGTGTGTACCAGCGCTTCCAGTAGGGCACTATCCAGGCTGTGACCGCCAGCACCAGCCCCACGAACGGCATGAACATACGGTGGTCGTTTTCCACCTCCGAGAGCGGGAAGATCGCGGTGGGCAGCAGCGCCAGCAGAAACCATAGCAGGCCGAATGCAACGGGGCGGGGCGCGCGCCAGATGGCCCAAAGCAGCGCGGTAAGGAACGCGAATCCGGCCAGCGCGGCGGGCGCGGCAGCGGTCGTAAACGGAGCCAGGCCGGTATCCGCCGTTAGCCACAGGGGCAGGAAGAACGAGCGAAAATAGCGCAAGGCCACGTAAGGCTGGGTGATGATGTAATCGAACGGTGGCACGATGCCGGGCACGTAGCTCTTGGGCGTCATGTGCACATGCAGCACCAGTAGCGCCCCGCAAACCACGAACGCCGGAACCGTGGCGCGCCAGTTTTTGAGGCCCACATAGGCCAGCAAGATGGGCGCGAACACGAATGCTGGGGGCTTGGCCAGCATCCCAAGCACTACGGGAATCAGGTAGATCCCGTACCGCCGCCAGGCCGGTTTGCGATCGTAAATCACCAGGCCGGCCACAATGGCCAAGGTGGAATAGAGGTCGCCGCGCTGGCAAATATAGTTCACGGTTTCGGCCATGGCCGGGTGGACGCCGTACCACGTAACCGCGAACAGCGCCGCCCAATCGCTGGCTAGCAGCGTTCTGAACAACGCGAACATCAGGCCCAGCTGCAGCAGGTACCAGGCGAAGGTAGACGCATGAAAGGCCCACGGTTGCAGCCCGCCGCCCAAGCGGTAATCCAAAGCGAGCGACGTCACCAGCACGGGACGCCAGACGCGGTTCGCGGGCAGCACGCTGGTGGTCGCAGGGTCAGTGAAGAAGCGCGGTAGATTATGCAGATCGCGGATGGCGGGGTTGTTGACGACGGTATGGAAATCGTCGAAGTGGAAGCCGTTGCCGAAGTGGTTCGAATAGGCCAGAAGCACCAAAGCCAGAGCAGCCGCCCACGCCCACCAGCGGATGGAGTTATGCTTCAAAGGAACATTCTGGCATACTGGTAGGAACCGTGGCTGCCGCCAATATAATTTTGAACGTGGTGTGGCTCCTCTGTTGTCTGGGGGTGCTGGCTTACCACATCCGCCAGGAACGCAGCCGGTCCACCACGATATGGGCCCGGCTTTGCCGTTCGCTGGCTATTGCGGCGGCATGCCTGGTTCTGTTCCCCAGCGTTTCGGCCAGCGACGATTCCATCCGGCTCAAGTTCCTCGAAGAAGGCCAGTCCCGCGCGCCGAAGCATGGCGTACCTGCGAGCGGCAGCCCCCAGGAAAGCCAGGCCACCATGATACGGCTGCTGGATGCCTTGGAATCGCTACAGATTCCCGAGATCCGCCTGTTCGCCGCGCCCGTGGGTTTCTCGTTCGTCAACGCGGAGGCCCGCTATGTCGGCCGCGATGCTTATCTGCTACGGCGCCCTGGCCGCGCCCCGCCCGCGCTCCTTTCCTAACTCCAAACCCCTGGTTTTTTAATTGCAGGCGCGACGCATCTCTGTACGATGCCGCGCCGGAAAAGGAGTATCTGCTTGCCCTATCGTTGTCTATTGCTGTTCTGTGCCGTCTCTTTTGCCGCCCATGCCCAGCCCGGTTCGCCGCCTGGAAAAGCGAGCTTGATCCTGCCGTGGGAGGAAGTGAAGTCCCGTTTCCTGGCGCAAAATCCCAACGTCATGGCCGGACAACTCAACATTGACGAGGCTAAAGCCAATGAAATTACCGCGGGCCTGCGCCCCAATCCTCAGTTCGATATTAGCGGCGGTGGATTGCAACTGTTTCCCTCCGGAGGTCTTTACCGTCCGCTGAGCAGCACATTGTTCGTGCCTAACCTCTCCTACCTGATCGAACGCCAGAACAAGCGAGGCTTGCGCGTCCAAAGTGCGCGGCTGGCTACTTCAGGGGCGTCCACGGACCAAGAGGATCTGAAGCGGACGCTGCTTTTCGCCGTGCGGTCGTCCTTCGTCAGTACCCTCCAGGCTAAGGCCTTGCTTGCTTTGACCGAGGAGGACCTGAAGTATTACGACAACGTGATTGCCGTGAACCAGGAGCGCTATCGCGGCGGGGACATTTCGCAGTTGGACCTGCAAAGAGTAGAGATCCAACGCATCCAGTTCGAGAGCGACCTGGCGACCGCGCGGGTGAATCTTCGCACCGCTAAGATCCAGCTTCTGGCCCTACTCAACGACCGCACGGCGGTGGAATCGTTGGATATCACCGGAGATTTCTCCTACCAGGAATCGATCGTACTGCTGCCTGAGATGCGGCGGATGGCTTTGGAGCAACGGCCGGATGTGCGCTCCGCCCAGAACGCTATCGAAAAGGCGCGTGCCGATCACCGGCTGGCCATTGCAAACGGCACAACCGATCCCACGGTGAGCGGCAATTACACATGGAATCCACAATTGGGTAACCCCGACGCCACCAGCACTTTTGGAGGCGGCGTTAATATTCCCATCCGCATTTTCGACAAGAACCAGGGCGAGAAGGCCCGCACGTCCATCGAAATCAAACGTACCGAGTTGTTGCGGGATGGCTTGGTTGCGAACCTGTATCGCGATGTCGATTCGGCCTACGAGACGATTGAAAGCACCCGTAGTCTGCTGCGCGCATATCGTGATAAGTATCTGCAGGCTTCATC
>JBBQUE010000271.1:0-5225 GCA_038212805.1 Bryobacterales bacterium
TTGCCTTCGCCTTCCTCGCCCACGTTGGCCACAAAAACCAAAGGACCGCATTGGGCCTCAAGGTCGGGAAAAGTGCGGATGCCGCGGGCCAGGGCTATCAGAGCGGCCAGCCCCGCGCCGTTGTCGGAGACCCCCGGCCCCAGCAAGCGCCCGTCTGGCGCAAAGTGAATTTCTTCACTATTGCGGACCGTGAGCACGGTATCGAGGTGCGCGGTCAGCGCCAGCAGTGGGCCGTCGCGCCGCGCGCCAGCCGGGAACGCGACCACGTTCCCGGCACGGTCTATCCTGGCGTCGTAGCCCAGCGCCTGGAACTGCGCCAACATCCATTCAGCCCGTTTTTGTTCGAAGAACGTGGGGGCGGGTACACGGCAGATTTGCAGATGCTGTTCGTTGATCCAGCTCTTTTCGCGCGTAAACCATTGAAGGCATTCGCGGATGCCAGGTTCCTTCGCGACCTCGGCAACCATCCGGGCGGTAGGAGGATTCTCGCCGGAATTTCCACTGAATCTGATGTGGGCCGCCAATCTAGCAGTGTAGCAAGGCCCATGCTGGCGGCCGGTTTTCAGGTATTATCCTGAGATACCCTCATGCGCATTTTGTTGTTATCGCTTGGCCTGGTGGCGTCCGTCGTGGGCGCGGTGAATCCGGTTCCGCCCCTTGGCATTCAGGTTACCCCCGAAGATCGCAAGTCACTCGAAGCGGGCCTCAATCGATTGAAGGCCAGTATCGACAAGTTGAAGGGCAACGCCTTGCTGCCCGATGTGATGATCTATCACAAGGCAGTCCGGTTCGCGCTGGAAGGTAACGAATTCTTCAAGCCGGACGAGATTCTGAAAGCCCGTGAACTGCTACGCGAAGGGCAATCCCGTGCCGATTCCCTGGCCCGCGGTGAGGCTCCCTGGACCACGGCAACGGGATTGGTGGTGCGCGGCTACGTCAGCAAGATTGATGAGAGCGTGCAGCCCTACGGCCTGGTGGTGCCGCCTTCGTTTAGCCCTAACCTTCCGCACCGCTGGCGTCTGGACACGTGGTTCCATGGCCGGAGCGAGACCCTGAGTGAAGTGAACTTCCTCTGGGACCGCGCCCGGAACCCGGGTGAGTTCACTCCCCCTGACACCATCGTTCTCCATCTTTACGGACGCTACTGCAACGCCAGCAAGTTCGCCGGGGAGGTGGACTTGTTTGAAGCTCTGGAAGATGTGAAGCGTCATTATGCCATCGACGAGCGGCGTATTCTGGTACGCGGCTTTAGCATGGGCGGCGCGTCGGTGTGGCATATCGCGGCTCATCACGCTGGCCTGTGGGCTGCGGCTGCCCCCGGCGCGGGCTTCGCGGAGACGCTGGAATACGTCAACCAGAAGGGCGCGAAATATCAGCCCACCTGGTGGGAAAGGAAGCTCTACCATCTGTACGACGCTGCCGATTATGCGGCCAATTTGTACCAGACGCCCGTGGTCGCCTATAACGGCGACATAGATCCGCAGCGCCAGGCGGCCGACGTGATGGAGCGTGAAATGGGCAAGGAAGGCTTGCGGCTGACGCGCATCTGGGGGCCGGAGACCGGTCACAAGTATCATCCCGATTCCAAGGTGACTATCAATCGCAAACTGGACGCCATCGCCGCGCGCGGGTCAGACCCTGTTCCGCGCAAGATCCGCTTCACCACCTGGACCCTGGCTTACAACCGCATGAAGTGGGTGGCGGTGGATGGCTTGGAGCAGCACTGGGAGCGGGCCCGCGTGGACGCGTCCATCCTGGACGATCATTCAGTGAGCGTCCAAACGGCGAACGTGTCGGCATTGACGTTGGACATGGGTCCGGGGACCGCGCCACTGGATCCCGCAACGCCCGTAACGGTTACGTTAGACGGCCAGAAACTGACCGCGACTGGGCCGATGAGTGACCGGTCGTGGACTGCCCACTTCCGCAAAGCCGCGGGAAAATGGGCCGTGGTGGATGGGCCGAATGCCACGCTCGGCAAGGTTCATGGCCTGCAGGGTCCGATCGACGATGCGTTCATGGACCGGTTCATCATGGTGCGTCCCACCGGCACTCCGCGGTCAGAAGCGGCCGGGGCCTGGGTGCAGTCGGAAGAGAGCCGCGCGGTCCGGGAATGGCGGCGCCAGTTCCGGGGAGAGGCCTTGGTGAAAGACGATACCGCCATCACTGATGCCGATATTGAGAACAGCAATCTGGTGCTGTGGGGCGACCCTTCCAGCAACAAGATTCTGGCGCGCATTGCGGGCCAGTTGCCGATGCAGTGGACGCCGGATAAAGTGGCGATTGCCGGCAAGGAATTCCCGGCCGGCTCGCACGTCCTGGTGATGATTTACCCGAATCCGCTCAACCCGCGCAAGTATGTGGTGCTGAACAGCGGCATCACGTTCCGTGAGTACGACTACCGCAGCAACGCCTGGCAGGTGCCCAAGTTGCCGGATTACGCCGTGATCGATTTGAGCACACCCCCGGATGAGAAGGCCCCGGGCAAGATCGCGGCGGCGGGCTTCTTCAACGAACTGTGGCACTAATGTCTTCGCTTCAAGAGACGCTTTCTGAGCAGGGCTTTTCAGCGGCTGAGCCGGCGCAAGGCCGGAGTTCGGTCGCGGATCTTTATAAACCCGGAAGACGCTGCGGAGTATACGTATTGCTGTTTCGGGATGGATACGCCTATGTTGGTCAGAGCGTGGATGTGGTTCGGCGATATTCTCAACACATTCGAAACCATCACGACATTGAAGCGATCAGTTTCCGGGCTACCTCAGTCGAAGAACTTGATTTGATCGAACAAGGCCTGGTAGGTGTCTTCGAACGTGGTGGGTACAAGCTACGGAATATCGTCTTCTCTACGCTGCCACCCATCACCTCCGACTTCGACCTGATTATGTCTGAAGCCAATCAGACACGTTGGTTGTCAGACATGAATTTCACAGACCTTCATGGGGAAAGAATTGTCAATCCCGAACTGCGGGCCAAGTACGCAAACAAATACCGCACCTTTAAAAACTTTTCCGGCATATCTGACGTAGTGGATACTCTTGGACTCTATGTGCGAGCCGGAATTCCAGCGATCCTAAGAGGCGAAGTTTCATTCTGGGCCATCTCTTGCCTGCCAAGCTACAACGATCCCAGTACCACGTTGTTCTCACGAGTCAATGTCTTTTGGCAGGAAGTGTTCACAATGTTCCGGGAAAAAGAAAGTGGAACCGATTTTGCCTCGCTGCACGTGGCCCGTGTGCCGATTGGGCGCGATGTTCGCCTTCTCAGTGACTTTCCAAACCTGGAGATCCTTGATCACACCTATGTTCCCGGAGGTCGCGATCAAGTGAACCTTCTGATTCCGTCACGAGACTTGAACACATTGATGAGGCGCGACTCCGTGAGACTGGCAGTTCGGACCATGAACCTGCGGCTGATGAAGAAAGGTCCCTGTAATTTCGCTCGCAACCACTGTCTGGATCTGGCAGACGAGATTATTCCAGGCTAAGGGACCAAGGCGATCCTAATCCGCCACCGAACTCCAGCCCCTGCGGGACAAGTCCCAGTAGATCACCGCGCCCGCTAGCAGTCCAGTGGCTAGCATTCCCGCGCCCAGCAAAGTATCGCCCAACAGCAGCTTGCCCACGCCAAAGAGGACGCCATAGATTAGGATGCAACCGCAAATCCAATCCACGAAATTGGCCCACATACCAGACGCGTTTTTCACCTCCGGGGCCAGGGCCGCGATAGGGGCCCAACCGGTGAGGCCGGGGCGGGTGCGGCGATAGAACGCGACCAGCGTGGCTTCGGTTTCGGGCGGCGTCAGAAAAGTGACAGTCAGCCAGACCGTAGTGGTTACGGACACGGTGATGATCATGATCCAGGCGAAATCGAGCGGGTTATCGCCGTTCAATCCGAAGCCGGCTTGCAGGACCACGGAGACCACCAGCGCCGCTAGCATGGCGGAGATTTCGCTCCAGGCGTTGATGCGCCACCAGAACCAGCGCAACAGCAAAACCGCGCCCGTGCCAGCGCCAATGGAGAGCATCCACTTCCAGGCGTCGCCAATCGATGTCATATAAAAGGTCACCACGATGGAGATGATGGTCAGCAGCACGGTGGACCACTGCGACGCGGCGACATAATGATGGTCAGATTCCTTCGGCCTCAGAAAGCGCCTGTAAAAATCGTTGACCAGATAGCTGGCGCCCCAGTTGAGCTGCGTTGCGATGGTGGACATGTAAGCGGCCGCGAACGCCGCCACCATCAGGCCTCGTAGCGATGGAGGAAGGTAGCCAATCATGACCCGGATATACCCCGTTTCCGGATCGGCCAGATTGGGGTAAAGAATCAGCGAGGCCAGCGCGACCAGAATCCACGGCCATGGCCGGATAGCGTAATGGGCGATGTTGAACCAGAGCGTGGCCAACAGCGAATTCTTTTCGTCCTTGGCGCAGAACATCCGCTGGGCGACGTAACCGCCTCCGCCGGGCTCAGCGCCGGGGTACCAGGAAGCCCACCAGGTCATGGAAATGTAGACCAGGAACGTCATCATGGGCATCCAGGTGGAATTCAGGTCGGGCACAAAACTCAGCACCGATCCCTGCCCACCGGTGGCCGCGCGGGCGGCGTCAATGGCCAGCAGTTTGGTCTTCATCGCGCCCATGCCTCCGCAGGCTTGTACCGCATAGACGGCCAGTGCGATCACCATGCCCATCTTGACGAAGAACTGAAAGACGTCGGTGACCAGCACGCCCCAGAGGCCGGAGAGCGTGGAGATGAACGACGTGAGAGCAATCAAGCCAACCACGATCACGAGGGCTTGCCACTTTTCAACGCCCAGAATCAGCATCAGGATCTTGACCATGGCGAGGTTGACCCAGCCCAGAATGATGCAGTTGATGGGGATGCCCAGGTAGAGCGCGCGAAACCCACGCAGGAAAGCGGCGGGCTTGCCGGAGTAGCGGATCTCAGAAAATTCGATGTCGGTCATCACGCCCGCGCGCCGCCACAGACGGGCGAAGAAGAACACCGTCATCATGCCGCTGGCCACCAGATTCCACCAAACCCAGTTGCCCGCGATGCCATTCTTGGCAACAAACCCGGTGACTACCAGGGGCGTATCGGCGGCGAACGTGGTGGCCACCATGGAGGTGCCGGCCAGCCACCAGGGGACGTTACGGCCAGAGAGGAAGAACTCCGAGAGGTTCTTCCCGGCGCGCGCTTTGTCATAGAGTCCGATTCCGATG
>JBBQUE010000272.1:0-5209 GCA_038212805.1 Bryobacterales bacterium
TGGAAAAAGCTGGCCGCCGAATCGGATCGTATGAAACTGGTCGAGATCGGCAAGACGGAAGAAGGCCGCCCGCAGTGGATGTCCATTATCACTTCACCCGAAAACCATAAAAAGCTGGCGCACTACAAGGAAATATCCCGCAAGCTTGCTCTGGCCGATGGCCTATCCGACGACGAAGCCAAGGCTCTGGCGCACGAAGGCAAAGCGGTGGTCTGGATCGACGGTGGACTGCATGCTTCAGAAGTTCTCGGTGCCGCCCAGCTTTCCGAATTTGTCTGGGAGATGGTTTCCCGGAACGATCCCGAAACCATGCGCATCCTCAACGATGTCATCATCTTAGCCGTTCATGCCAACCCCGACGGCATGGAACTGGTCTCCAATTGGTACATGCGCGAACCGGTCCCGAACAAGCGGAAAATCGGCTTCAACGACCTGCCCCGGCTCTATCAAAAGTACATCGGCCACGACAACAACCGCGATTTCTACATGTCCGCCATGAGCGAATCCACCAACATGAACCGCCAGTTATACCTGGAGTGGTTTCCGCAAATCATGTACAACCACCACCAGACCGGGCCCGCTGGCGCAGTGATGTTCGCCCCGCCTTTCCGCGACCCCTTTAATTACCACTTCGATCCCCTGATCCCGCTCCAGATCGAAATGGTGGGTTCCGCCATGCACAGCCGTCTGGTGGCCGAGGGCAAACCGGGCAGTACTCAGCGCAGCGGTGCGGCCTATTCCACCTGGTACAACGGCGGCCTACGCACCACCACGTATTTCCACAACATCATCGGCCTGCTCACCGAAACCATCGGGAATCCCACGCCCTTCGAGGTCCAACTGGTGCCCGATCGCCAACTCCCCACGGGTGACCTCCCGTTCCCGGTTCCGCCCCAAACCTGGTACTTCCGCCAGTCCATCGAATACTCCATGACCGCCAACCGCGCCGTCCTCGACCTGGCCTCAAAGTATCGCGAGGATTTCCTGCTCAACATCTACCGCATGGGCCGCAACTCCATCAAGCACGGCAGCGAAGACTCCTGGACTATGGGACCCAAGCGCATTGAAGCGCTGAAAGCGGCCGGTATTAAAGAAAAGGAAGCCGAAGCGAAGCGCCTCGCGGCCGTCAATGCCGAGACGCCGCCCGAACTGCTGTTCGACCCCCGCGCGGTCCCCGTGCCCGCCAAGCTCTACGCCTCCGTCCTGCACGACCCCGCCATGCGCGACCCACGTGGCTACATTGTGCCCTCCAACCAGCCCGATTTTTCCACGGCCACCAAGTTCGTCAACACGCTGCTCAAGAATGGCATAACCGTTCACCGGGCCACCGCCGACTTCGAAATCGCCGGTAAAAAATACCCCAAAGGGTCCTGGGTCATCAAGTCCGCGCAGGCCTTCCGTCCTCATGTTCTCGACATGTTTGAGCCGCAGGATCACCCCAACGACATCCCGTATCCCGGCGGCGCACCTACGCCCCCTTACGACGTCACGGGTATACCTTGGCCTATCAGATGGGGGTCCAGTTTGACCGTCTCCTCGAAGCCTTCGACGGGCCGTTTGAGAAAGTCAGCGGCCTACAAAAAGCGCCCGCCGCAATCATCCTGGGCGCTACTCAGCCTGTCGGCTATCTGATCAGCCATGAGCAAAACGACGCCTTTATTGCAGTCAACCGCCTCCTCAAGAACGGCGATGAGGTTTACTGGCTGAAAGATCCGGTAACCTTGGCCGGAAAGAAGACCACCCCCGGCACCATGTATGTCCCTGCCCGTCCGCAGACGCGCGCCATCCTTGCGCAGGTGGCCACGGCCTTCGATCTCACCATTGAAGGCGTCGCCAGCCGCCCGGCCGGAGAAAGCTACAAACTGAAGCCAGTGCGCATCGGACTGTGGGATCAATACGGCGGATCCATGCCCTCCGGCTGGACTCGTTGGGTTTTCGAACAGTTCGAGTTCCCCTACGAAGTGGTTTATCCACAAGCCCTTGACGCCGGAAACCTGGCGGCGAAATTCGACGTAATCGTCTTCCCCGATGGCGCAATCCCGCGTTCCGATGGCGGCGGTCGAGGGATGGGCCGCGGCGGTCGGCAGCCTTCTCCGGACGAAATTCCAGAAGAATTCCGTGACCGTCTGGGTCGCGTGACCGCCGAAAAAACCATTCCCCAGTTAAAGAAATTCGTTGAAGCGGGGGGCACCATCGTCACCGTCGGCGGCTCCACCAACCTGGCCGGCTTCTTCGGCATGCCTGTGAAGAATGCCCTGGTCGAAAAGCTGCAGGACGGCCAGGAGCGCCCCTTACCCCGAGAGAAGTACTACATCCCCGGCTCCGTGCTCCAGGTCAGCGTGGACAATACCAGCCCCATCGCCTACGGAATGGGCACTTCCGCGGATGTATTCTTCGACAACAGCCCGGTGTTCAAACTCGCGCCCGATGCCGCCGCCAAGGGCGTGAAGCCGGTTGCCTGGTTTCCCAACGCTTCCCCGCTCCGGAGCGGATGGGCTTGGGGCCAAGGGTATTTAGAAGGGGGGGTGGCCGCCGCGGAAGCCACGGTGGGAGAAGGAAAAGTCTTCCTCCTGGGAATCGAAGCCGCCTTCCGGGGACAGCCTCACGGGACCTTTAAGCTGTTGTTTAACTCGATCTACGCCGGTCAGGCGAAATCGCAATAGCCGTGAATTCATCGCCTAAGATCTGGCGAATCATCGCCTTGCTCGCCCTCGCCGCTCTGACCGGTCTGCTCATTTATGAGAACCGGCCGGAGCATCTCAGCTTTCGCCGGGTAGCCGATCCCGAAGGTATACTCCGGGAAATACGCCCGCTCAAAGAACTGGTAACCGTCCGCTACAGCATCCAGAAAGTGGCAGGCTTAAAGGAAAACAAGGTGCCTGTCGGTTCCGAGTCCATCCTGCTAATCGTGCAGGCCCAGGTCCTGGGCGGCGTAGACTTGGCGCAACTCCAGGCTGGCGACCTTCGGATGGACGCTCAGCGTCGCGTCGAAATGAGACTCCCCCCGGCCAAGATCCTCCACATCAACCTGGATGAAAAGAACACGCAGGTGTGGGACCGCTCCAAGACCTGGTGGACTCCCTGGGTTCCCTACAATACCAACCTGGAAAAGCAAGCCCGGCTGGCCGCCCTGGAATCCATCCGGCAAGAAGCGTTGGAAATGGGCATTTTACTGGAAGCCCAGGTCAATGCGCAAAACCTGATCCGGGCCCTGCTCCATCCGCTTGGCATCGACCAGATCTCCTTCCGGCAAACTCACAGCTAATACTGGTATAATCGAAAGGTATGGCACCTGTATCTTATACTAAACAATGAGGAAATTCCTCATAATTGCCGGCTTTTTGGCCGCTCCCGCAGGAACCGCTCTTCAGCATCCCGTACCGCGTCAGGATCCACGGCTCCCCCGCCTGAAGCAATTTTTCGAGAAGTTCAACTGCCCCCTAGCCCCGTTCGCGTCCGAGTTCCTTCACCAGGCCGACTCTAAAAGCTTGGACTGGCGGCTCTTGCCGAGCCTGTCATTTATAGAATCCAGCGGCGGCAAGTATGCCCGCAACAATAACGTGTTCGGCTGGAATTCGTGCCGCACGCGCTTTCCCTCCGTACGGGCGGGGATCGAGATTGTAGCTACTGAACTGGGGTGCTCCGCCACGTACAAGAACAAATCGCTAGACCAGAAGCTCCGTACCTACAACCCTCGTCCGGACTACGGCAAACGCGTCAGGGCCGTGATGGAATCCATCGGAGCAGCCGCTATTCCCTGGTCTTCAGGCGTTCCTTGTTCGCATGGATAAAGGTCTTAATCTCTTCACTCAGACCAAGTAGTTTCTCCCACTGCTCCTTATAAAGCGTTACGGGAAAGCGCCCCAGCCCGTAAACTGAGACCGCTCCTTTTTCGCTGACCTTCAGCGAGACCGCCCCGGTGAGCTTGGTACTCTGCTTCAGCGCCTCGATTTCGGCCTTTAATTTTTCAACTTCGGCGCTGTGCGCGTCATCCGACATTTGCAATCACCTCGATTGTCATGGTACACGAATTGCGGACTATTTCGCTGACTCAATAATTGCGCTCATCGAACCCTTCGATCTCGGCATCCGGAAATCCGCGCCATACCCATGGATTTGGTCCCGCCCGAATTGGGCAGGTTCCAGTTCGCAAGTCATCACAATCGTGCGTCCGGTGGTGTCCACTTCCACCGCGTGATTCCACGCCGCGGCATCTGAGCAGGCGAACAGCTTTTTCAGCATTTCCATCACGTATTCATAGGTATGGTCATCATCGTCCAGCAGGACCACATGGTAGAGAGGCGCTTCGCGATCCTCGCTTCCTTTCTTTACAATTGGCTCAGCGAAAGTTCCTCGCATCCGATGTATTATTATAGGTGAAGGGGGCGTACCGGATTCGACGGGATCGAATCGTTGTGGAAAGGCGTGCCGGGTTCCGAGCTCCCGTTAAACGATCGGAAAAACAAAACTGCCAACACGCAGTTTGCATACGCTGCTTAATTAATTAAGTAGCCGTTGCGGGTGGTGGGCTTGCACATCATCTAGTCAACGTCATTTCGCAGGCTGGGCCAAAGGCTTCTGCTCGTAGCCGTAGGCTGAGATCAATCGGGCTAAGCTGTCACTCTCTTCGCTGGTTCATGACGGGGCGGCCGACAACTAAAGAACTGGATACGCACGTAGTCTTTTCATGGCGGGCTTTCTCGGACCCGGGTTCAACTCCCGGCGCCTCCACCACCTTTTTGTACTATCTAACCTCGACAAAGTTGGATCCAGGGATGGGAATCTCTGGATCCAACTTTGGTCAATCCCGCATCACACCCGCTCAGCAAACACTGCCGTTTACAGTTTTAGTCGGATGGACGGTTGTACCGCTGGACGCGCTGATCCCGGAGTTGTCGCCCTGCCACGCGCTCGTCAGGCCAATATCTCCGAAGCTGCGCTCAAGCGCACCGATCGTGATCGAACTGCCGTGCCATCGGCGTCTCTGGCCAGCTGTATGTCCCTAATAATCACGTTCATGGGATCATCGGCGTCCAACACGCCAAACGCCCGGCCTGCCAGTTGCCGCCAACCGGCGACTCCAGCCAGCGGCTGGTTGTCGTCAATCACAATCCTTGTTACCCGGGCCGCGGCGGGCGGTGCCAACGATAACCACGGAAATGTCCAGATAATGGCCATCGCAAGGCAACGAATGCCGGATCGTCTGGCT
>JBBQUE010000273.1:0-5181 GCA_038212805.1 Bryobacterales bacterium
TATGGACGCCATGGGAGACGATTCATAAGCCGTTCGCGCAGCGCTGGCATCCTTGGCCGGATCGTATGCGCTGACAAAATTGCGGATCACGTTGTTCCAATCATGGACGCCATGGAAATCCACGCCCACCGCGAAAAGGCAGGATGCGCGCGCCAGCCCCAAGGCCGTCAGGTACCCGCCATAGCTGCCTCCCCATAGGCCAATCCGCGTGCCATCGACATCCGCGCGGCTTTTTAGATAAAGGCCCGCGCCCATTACGTCGTTGAACTCGCTGGCTCCGGTGGCACCGTAGTTCAGGGCTTCGCGGAAGTTCAGCCCATACCCGGTCCCGCTACGGTAGTTCACCGAAAGCACCACGTAGCCCAGGCTGGCAAGATACTGGTTCATCGCGTAGGCGTTGTGATAATAGGGCCGGTAGTGAAAGCCCAGTAGCATCTGGCGGCGCGATCCTCCGTGGAAGAAAATTACCGCGGGATGCTTCTCGCCGGTCTTGGCGCCTGGCGGCAGGAACAATTGGGCGTGAATCGGCATGCCATCCGCGGCGGTCACCATTACGGGTAAGGGATCCACCAGACTCGCCCGCGGGAAATCCGCAAACCCCGGACCCAGATCCCGCGGGGTGCTGGCTTCGTTTTTCACAATGCTGACGTGCGCGGGCGTGCGGGCATCCGACCGCATCATCGCGATTCCCTGCCCGTCGCTGAGTTCCTCCGGCCCCCACTCCAGGCCAGTGCCCAGCGTGACTGGCTTCGCGCCCTGACCCAGCGCCGACACACGAGTGATGTGCCGCCGGTCGATGTCGCCCTGATTCGAGGCGAAGAAAACACTCTTCCGGTCATGACTGAGTGAGACATGTTCCACTTCGTAGTCGCCCGAACCACCGATTTCAACCGCCACTCCGCCAGCGCAGGGTACGGAATAAAGATGCAGCCAGCCGGTCTTTTCCCACGGGAAGACAATGCGGTCGCCCGCGGCCCACAGCAATTGGTTCTCCGCCACCATGCCATGGAACTCACTGCCGGGGCCGGGCTCCGCTTTCCAGATCTCATGGCCAACTCCGGTGGACGCATCCGCAATCCGGACGGACCATGGATCGCTGGCAGACCGCACCGGCCCGAACATAAACGCCCGCGTCATTGCAGCCGTCCGGCGGAACGCGACCTGCTTGCCATCGGGCGACCACACGGGATCGGAATCGCGATCCACGCTGGCATCCAGATATTTCAACGATTTCGCCGCCCAATCATAAACGCCAATGAAGGCGTGGTCCACCCGGCTATTCACGAAGGCCAACCGGGTTCCATCGGGCGACCATCGCAGCGCGCTTGCCTGCCCCTTGGCGTGGATCAATTGTACCGGCTTATCGCCGTCCTTCAGTCCGCTGGTCCAGACTTGGTTAGCCTTCAGAAACACGATCCGGCTGCCATCGGGAGCTATCGCTGGCGCATGCCCTTCGGCTACTTTGCGGGGTCCGCCGTTCAGCCCCACGATCCAGATGGCCTGCTCCACGGAATCCGCCGACGTCGCCGGGTTCGGGTTATCGCGGTGGGTCTCAAAATCACCGCCGCGCACATAGATCAGCGCGTCGCCGGCCGGCGTCCAAGCCACCTCATCAATTTCCTGCCCGTCATCGGCGGTGAATTGCGTCAGCCGGCGGGCCTGGTAACCCGGCGCTTCCGCCACCCATAGGTTGCGCGCGCCACGCTCATCCAACACCCACGCCACCCTTCCGCCCTTGGGTGCCGCCGTCAAACTGGAAGGAAATGCATAATTCATCACCTGGTCCAGCGTAAACTTCGGAGCCGCCGACGCTACGGCACACAGTACGAATACCACCCATGACTTTTGCATATGTTCAGTTATACCCTAAGGTGGTGTCCAGGAAATAACTGGACGAAATCCGTTCCCAGGAGGACGGGCTCCCTTACGGTTGCGGCTCGGCAAAGCCACGACCGTGAGGGAGTGTTTTTTCGCCTGGAAACCGCCTGGAGTCGCAAACTATGCACAGCTATTCGCGCGGCCACGACACGCCGCTCATCGAACAACCCATTTACGACGTTTTCCGGCAAACCGCCGGGCGTTATCCGAATCGCGACGCGCTGATCGTGCGCCATCAAAACGCGCGCCTGAGCTATGCGGATCTGGCCGCCGCCGTGGAGCGAACCGCGCGGGGCTTGGCGGGGCTGGGATTGCAACCGCGGGACCGGATCGGGGTGTGGTCTACCAACTGCGCGGAATGGGTGATGTTGCAGTTGGCGGCCGCGCGGTCGGGCTTGGTGCTGATCAACGTGAACCCGGCCTACCGCGCGTATGAACTGCGCTATGTGCTGGAGAAATCCGGCATGAAAGCCTTGTTCCTATGGGAGCGCGACCACCGGACGGATTACCGCGCCATCCTGGCCGATACCAACGCCGCACCACCGCACACCATCTACCTAGGGGGCGATTCCTGGACCCACATGTTCCTGAACGGCGTAGACCCGGTGCCGGTGGAGCCCAGCCCCCAAGACGTCGCGAATATTCAGTACACTTCCGGAACTACGGGATCGCCCAAAGGAGTGCTGCTCACCCACCGCAACCTGATCAATAACGGCCGCGTGATCGCCGATGGAATGCACCTCACTCCGCACGATGTGATCTGCTGCCCGGTGCCGCTGTATCATTGCTTCGGATGCGTGATAGGCAGTATGGCTGCGTTCGTGAGCGGTGCGGCGCTGCTGCTGCCCAATGCCATGTTCGATCCGCTGGCAACGCTGCAATCCGTTCAGGAATACCACGCCACGGCCATCTATGGCGTGCCCACCATGTTCATCGCGCAGCTGGAGCACCCGGCGTTTCCCACCATCGATTGTTCCTCACTCCGGACCGGAGTCATGGCGGGCGCGCCCTGCCCCGTCAAGATCATGCAGCGCGTGATCGACGAAATGCATTGTCCGGAGATGACCATCATCTATGGACAAACCGAGAGCTCGCCCGCCATCACCATGTCAAAACTGCACGACACTCTGGAGCACCGTATTTCCACCGTGGGCCTGGCGTGCGCCAATACCGAGGTGAAGATCGTCAACCGCGAGAGTGGGCAGACCGTGGAAGTGGGTGAACCCGGCGAACTTTACACCCGCGGATACCTGGTGATGCAAGGTTACGATGGCGACCCGGACGCCACTCGCGCCGCCATTGACGCGGATGGCTGGCTGCACACCGGAGATCTGGCGGTGATGCGCCCCGACGAATATTTCCACATCACCGGACGCGCCCACGACGTGATCATCCGCGGCGGCGAGAACATTTACCCGCGCGAGGTGGAGGAGTTTCTGCTGACCCACCCAGCCGTCGCCGATGCCCAGGTCTTTGGCCTGCCGGATCTAAAACTCGGTGAAATCATAGCGGCGTGGGTTCGGCTGCGCCCGTCCAACCCGGCCACGGCGGAAGAGATTCGCGAGTTTTGCAGGGACAAAATCGCGCACTTCAAGATTCCCAAGGTGGTCCGCATCGTGGATGAGTTTCCTATGACTGTAACGGGGAAGACGCAGAAATACAAGATGCGGGCGTTCGAAATCGATCACCTGAGGCTAAGTGCCGCGGCCAGCGTCCAAACTGCGTGATTGCATCTCTGCAACGGAATCGCAGATCCGGTTCAGTGAGGCGACGTCCACCGGCTTACTCAAGACATGGGCGTCGTCGTTCTGGAAAGATCGAACCAGTTCAGGGTCATCCCCTTGCGATAACAATATGAAGGCGTCCACGTACGTGCGGACGCGCTCATAGAAATCCAGCCAGTTGACACCAGGTAAGCGGGCGGAGCACATCACAATATCGAAGTGAAACTGATGCGCCAGGTCAACGGCCTCCTCCGCATTCGGTAACGGAACCAGGCGATCGCCGCGGGCCCCGATGGCGTCTCGAATCTGCCGTTGCGTTTTGGCCTCAGCCTCCAGGAGCATCAGAGTTAGTTGGCGCTTCGGCGCGTGCACACGGCCCGCTAGTTGCGGCTCCGCCACGGGCAATTCTACTTCGATCCAACGCTCGGTGGGGCTCACGCGAAGGAATCGTAGAGTGCCTCCGTGACTTTGGATGACGCCGCGGGACACCTTCAACCCGCCATTTTCGCGCGCTCCGATCTCATCTTCAGGCGGCGTCCGGTAGGCGATTGCAATCGTTACCCGGCCCGCAAGCTGGCTGGACGCCACGTAGATAAAGGGGTCTGGCGCAGCGGTGGTAATCGCCTCGGCAAAATGCAGTAGTTCTTCAAAAGCACGCTCAATCTGAACTGGCACGCCCAAAATCAGGATGCGTTGGGAGAGGAATCCTGGCACGGTTTCTACCCGGACCCGCTGTTGTCCCAGCGTTCCGAGCAGGCGCGCCAGCAGTGGAGGCAGATCGACGGGGCGCACTTCAGACTCCTCGGCTGTCCCAAATGAAGCCAAACGGCTCACGATTTCTGACCCTCGCAGGGCCTCGGCTTCGATCAGAGCTAATTCAGGATCTGGCGATCCAGGCCCGCGACCTCCCCAACGGCGGGTGAGTTCCAGAATCGAACCCAGTGGCGACTGGAGTTCGCCGGCAATTCCGGCGATCAGTTCCCCGGCGGCGGACAGCTTTTCGGATCGGAATATACGTTCGCGAGTAGCCTTTTGCTCCGAGGCCCGAATGGCGGCGGCGGCAAGATTTGCCAGATGCTGCAGGGCGGAGGAAATATCCGGCCCAGGATGGTAGGAATTTGTCATGTGATGGATTTCCATCACTCCCACAACGTCTCCATGGGCAATCATGGGGAGAAAGAGCACGGAACGGGGGCTCCGGCGCGTATCGGCTTCCACACATATCTCGCGGCTGCGGAAGCAGCGCGCCAGGCCTGCGCCCAAGCCTGTGAAGGGACCGTCCAGACGAATGGCAACGGTGCAGGGCACTATTCCGCTGGGGACCAGTTCGAGCGAATTGCCGGAGCGGTTATAGAGGTAGACCTCCCCGGTCAAACCGCGCGCCAGTTGTGGAAGCAGAGCTGTGAGCTTACGCGATACCTCCGGAGTGGATGAGGCAGCGGCCAGATCCTCGCCGGCCTGATACAGCAGCCGCAGGCTTCGGCGTTTCCCACCTTTCGAGCGCTCCCAACCCCACCAGAAGAGGATGGAAAGCGGGACGGCGAAAAGAGTGACTGTGCTGCCTATCGACGTGGCTTTC
>JBBQUE010000274.1:0-5166 GCA_038212805.1 Bryobacterales bacterium
CGGGGTTGGACGTGGTCAGCAGCGTATTGAACGGGTTCGAAACCTTGGCGCCCGGCATGTAAATCAACTGCATGGCTTTGTTTTGTGCAACGCCGGTCCGGATGGCCGACAGGTCTTCGCTGCTGATCGGCTTGCGGAAGATCAGCACGGTGTCCTGCGCGCCCCATCCCCTCAGCTTTTCGCTATCTTCGCGCAGCACCACAATGTGCTGCCAGGGCTGCTTTTCGCCTACGTCGTAAAGTGCATCCATCGCCATGGAGAGCAGCCGAAGGGATTCACGCGGCGGATCAAAACCCCAGCGGGTGAACACCATCATGCCGTCTTCCGTCAGGTGATTCAGGTAATCGCGAAACGCATCGGTGGTGTAGAGATTGTTCTCGGAAAGCGCAAAGGCCCCGGCGGCGGTGGATGCCCAGGTGTCCACCAGCGTAGCTTGCAACACCTGATATTTTTCATTGCTGCGACGCACAAAGCTGCGGCCGTCCTCAATGTTGATGTGAACCTCAGGCCGGAAATACAAACGCCGGCTGGCATCCGCAAACCGCCGCCGCATCACCTTGGTGGCAATGATGGGGTTAATCTCCACGGCGGTAATGTCCTTGCTTCCAGAGGCAAGCGCGCGCGCCACGTCCCATCCGCCGCCCGGCCCGATGATCAAAGCCTTGGCCTTGGGCCGGATCTTGTAGGCGAAGCCCGGCCCCTGCGCTAACAAGTTGAAGCGCTGATTTTCCGTCAAATGATCCAGATCGAAATCGGGAATGCCAGTGGAGGCGTCCGCATCAATGATGATTCCCAGCCGGCCCGAATCGCCTTCCTTCGCGACACCGATGCGGGAGAAACTATTCCAGGCGCTGAACATCTCCGTCGGCAGCGGCGCCCCCTTGGCATAGCGGATGTCGATCAGGTGCGCCTTACCGTTGTACGCGATCAGGAGTACGAAAACCAGCGCCAGACCTACCGCGAACGCCCGCCCGATCTTTCGCCCCGCCAGATTAAACCAGATGGCCGCCGACACCGCCAGCACCACCGAAGCCGCCAGCACCGTATTCGGACCCCCGAAGCTGTTCAGCAGCGGCAGCAGGATCATGCACCCCACCGAGGCACCCATGAGATCGAAGAAGTAAACCTTGTCGATCCGATCAATGGTTTCCGAGATCGCGAGCGAGACAATGGTCCCGCAGAGAAAGAACGGCAGCGCGCTGGCAAAATAGATCAGCGCCAGCGTCCCATTGCCCAGTTGGCCCGGCCGCGTCAGAATAAACACCAGCGAACCCAGCACCGCAACGCTGTTCAGCACCGCCAGCGTACCCAGCTTCACGAAGAAATCGCCGCGCCATGCTGATACCACGTACGAGAACACGCCGCCCGCGCCCAGACCGAACAAAGCGATGGAGATCGCCAGGAACGCAAAGTGATAATAAAACACCACTGAGAAGATACGCGTCAGCGAAAGTTCAAGAATCAGCGTGGCCATCGTAGTGAAGGCCACCCCGAGATAGATCTGGGGCCAGCTGGCCTTGTTCGCGTCTGCGATGGAAGTAATACGGGACAAGATCCTATGGTAGCCCAGCTACATCATGGCGGTGGGTGGCGCGGGATCCTCTGGATTACCGGCGCTCGAAAGCGGCATCCGGATCAGAATAAAGGCCAGCAGCCCCATCACGCCCAGCCCGATCACGTAGGAAGGATCGGCGAAAATCTTCGGCATCGGGAAGGGCGCGAATTGTAAACCCGCCCATACCAGTCCCAGCACAGCCTCGCCCGCGATCAATCCGGACGCCGCCAGCACTCCCGAATTTTCCACCCGCGCTTTCTGATTCTCGTTGTACCCGCGCTTGGTGGTGATGCGATCCACGATGGAGCGAATCACGCCGCCCACAAAGATCGCGAACGTGGTTTCAATCGGCAGGTACATCCCCACCGAGACCAGCATGGGGCTCTTCACCTGCATCATGATCATTGCGATGCCCATGCACATCCCCACTCCCAGCAGCGGCCATGGCATGTCCCCACCCACAATTCCCTGTGCCAGCACCGCCATCAGACCGGCCTGCGGAGCCGAAAGCCCGCGGTCTCCAAATCCAATGCCGCCCGTCCGGATATTGCCCTCATGCAGCAACAGCAGCGGCCAGTACATCACCGCGCTTGCCACCACCACCGCGATCAGTTCGGTGATCTGGATATACTTCGGCGTGCCACCTAGAATGTACCCGACCTTGAAATCCTGCAGCAACTCCCCCGCAACCGCCGAAGAAACGCAGACCACTGCCGCCACTCCCAGCACGGTCGCCACGCCGGCCAGCCCGGAGACTCCCATGGAGACCAGCAGCAGGGCGGAGATGATCAGCGTGGAAAGCGTCAGCCCTGAAATCGGGTTGTTGGACGACCCGATCATGCCCACCAGATTTCCCGAAACGGTAGCGAAGAAGAAGCCCATCACCAGCATGCAGATGCCCGCCACCACCGCTACCTTGATCTGCCCGGAGAGGTAAAAGTACAGCCCGATCATTAGGAAGAACACGATCCCGATCATGCCGAACACTGCCTTCGAGCTCATGTAGCGTTCCGTGCGCTGCAGCGATTCGACGTCCGGCGGGTTGCGCAGTTCCTTCACCGCGCGCATGATGCCGTTGGTCAGGTTCGCCCGCATCTTGAATAAGGTGTACGCAGCGCCCACCAGCATGCCGCCCACCGCGATTGGCCGGACGATAAATCGCCATACCGCGGACGCCACGGAGGTCCAATTATCGCCCGCGTCCGCCGGAAGATACTTCTGCAAATCCGGCCCTAAGAGAAAGATGATCAGCGGGACCATGAGGCCCCAGGCAATCACCCCACCGGAAAATTGCAGCGACGCCAGCTTCGGCCCAATGATGTAGCCTACGCCCAGATATGCGGGGCTGACGCTGGGTCCGGCCACCATGCTGCCGCCGCCGGCATTCACGATATTGTTCGTCCCCGCGGGCCCCAGGCGTACCCGGCTGCGTCCCAAAGTCCCGATCGGAAATGTGAAATCCATGTCAGCGGCGAAAAGCTGGAAGCGGCCCAGTAGATAAATCACGCCGCCGATGCCGATGTTATAGAACAGGAACTTGGCCGCTTCCGCCCCGCGCTGACCCGCTTTATGGATCTCCGCCGCCGCCACCGATTCGGGGAACGGCAACTCCGGATCTTCCACCATCACGCGCCGAACCAAAGATACGAACAGCACGCCCAGGATTCCGCCCACCCTCATCAGCGCGGTGGATTTCCCATAGGCATCTTCTGGCCTGAACGATGGCCAGGCCTTCGCGATCAGGAATGCCGGAATCGTGAAAATCGCGCCGGCCGCCACCGATTCCCCAATCGATCCCGCCGTCCGGGCGATGTTCTCTTCGAGAATCGAGCCCTTCCAGACCCGTAGCACCGCCATCCCGATCACCGCCGCCGGATAGGTAGCGGCAATGGTAATGCCGGCGTGCAATCCCAGGTAAGCGTTGGCCGCCCCCAGCACCACCGTCATCACCAGTCCCAATAGGACGGCGCGCAGGGTGAACTCGCGCATCTGAGTGCCCTCGGGAACGAAGGGTCGGAATTTCGGTGGGGTCTTCTGCGGCTCGGTCATTGGATCAAATCATACCAGGATGGCCAGCCGCGTCCGGGTGGCTCAGAATCGGAAACGGAGTGAAGCCGCCGTCCGGCGGGCCGCGTGTTGGGTTCCGCCGATCTGGCCGAAAGCTGCGTTGGTCTGCTGCCCGTTTCGAAAGTTGAAGGCGAGAGCACTGTTGGGATTACCGGGATTGAAATGATTCAGGCTATTAAACGCCTCCGCCCGAAACTCCAGCGATTTTGCCTCCCGGACCTGAAACGTCTTGGACATCGACAGATCCAGATTCTCCAACCCAGGACCGTACGTCAGCGTGGGCGGTGTATTCCCAATGCCGAGGCTCCGGATGCCGGGTAAAGCGAAGCTGGCCGCGTTGAACGGGTAGTACAAGCGAGGCTCCGCCCTGGCCGGAAGAACCCCGCCGGACAGCCACAAATCGCCGCTCATCTGGCAGCGAAATGGAAGGCCCCCGGTGGGAGTGCCGGTCCAGTAGCCGATGGGGGCGTTGGTAACCGTGCAATTCACGGTGAGCGGGTTACCGCTAAAGAGGGCGGCCACTCCATTCAGATGCCAGCCATCGAAGGCCGCCCGCGTCAGCCAGTTGGACCAGAGGGCGCTGCCACGCGGGATATCGTAGCCAAAGTTTGCATTCACCACCTGCGGCCGGTTCACGACGTTCTTCGTCAGCTGGTCGTCCACCCACTGCTGGTGCGCGAACACGATGGTTTTCGACCACGTCCAGTTCACGCCGAAATGAAACCGGTTGCTGAATCGCCGGTTGACCTGCACCTGCAGCGCGTTGTAGTTGGACTCGCCGGAATTGGTGAAGGTGTTGATGGCTCCGAAGCCCGAGTACTTATTCACCGCGCGGATCAGGTTGTTGGCGTAGAATGCTCCCGTACCGTTGCCGCTGCTGGTGGGGTCGAGAAACGCCGGGTTCGCCCCGCCATCTGGGGTCCAGGTAGTGTAGGGGGCCACTGCATTCGCATCGTTCGCGGTGCCGAATCCATGATGAGAAACGTTACCGACGTAAGCGGCATCAAGGATCAAGCCACGGCGCAGATCGTGCTGGATGCCGAAGCTCCAGTTGTAGGTTGTAGGGTTCTTCAGATCCCGCGCCCCCCCCACCACGTTTTGCGCGCCGTAGAATCCCTGCGTGCTCAGCAGGTTCACAAACGTGGTGTTGTAGTAAACGGGCGCACGGAAGGCAGGCGGAGCCGCAAGCGGACCGGTACCCGCGCCGCTTGCCCCGATGGTATCCACGCCATAAGCCCGGCCATAGAAGATCCCGAAGCCCCCGCGCAGAGCGGTTTTCCCCGTGCCAAAAACGTCCCAGGCGAAACCGGCGCGGGGCCCGAACTGTACGGCGGGCGCACGGAAAAACTTGTCGTGGTACTGCACAATGCCGGAATAAGGCAGTCCCTGGGCGGGATAGGATGCAGGGTCGAATGAGGTGGCTCGCGCGAACGGATAAGTTGCGCCGGTCTTGGGGTTGACGGCCGCCTTTTTGCCATCCACAAGGGCAGGGAACAGTAACTGGCCAACCTTCGTTGCATCATATGCTGAACCATCGAACAGCC
>JBBQUE010000275.1:0-5166 GCA_038212805.1 Bryobacterales bacterium
CGCTGAGGCGCTCCCGGCGATATAAGCAAGCCCCTCCACCGTCACGCCCGGCGGACACAACACCATCCGGCGAACCACTCCATCCAGTTCCATCAGAGTCAAGGCAGAGGTGGCAGCGGAAAAGGGCTCCAGTCCCAGGGTATCCTCCAGCCGCGCCACCACGATGGCGAAGCACAGAGAATCGAAGACCGGAATCAAGCAGCCGCAGGTCGCCCGTAAGGCGATCCCAGACGCTTGATGCCGATCTTCCGCCGCGCATTCCATTGCCGGAAAAAACGAAGCCACCCATGGCCTGGTTTGCGCGCGAACCAGGGCCCGGGAAGCACTATCGGCAAACGCATGATCAATGCCTTCCAGAAGCTTGACCTCCGTGCGAGGGTTTGGGCCATTCATGGCCTGAAGGTCTGCCAGGTAATCGAATTGTCCGGTGTCCGCCTTGGCGTTATTAGAATCGGCACAATCGTTAGCGATAAACAGCGGACGTTAACTGGATCGGTTTGTGCACCAGCAGCAAGTAGGCCGCCGCCGCAAGCAAAGTAAGCCCGGCGCTCAGCATCAGAGCCTGCGAGAAGCTGCCGGTGCGCTGCACGATCAACCCGGTGAGCGCCGGGGCCAGCGCGCCGCCCAGATAGCCGCCGAAATTCTGAATGGAGCCAAGCGACGCGGTGAACTGCCCGGGCGCGGCAATCGGGACGGTGGCCCATGCGGCGCTGCTCGCAATGTAAATCAGAAAAAGCGAGACGGAAATGAAGCCCAGGGCCGTCGCGTTGCCCTGGGCGAACACGGTTCCCATGGTGCAAGCGGAAATGCCGCATAAGGAGCTGGAGATCAATAATTTCCTCCCGCTCAGCGGAGTCCACCCGCGCCTGGTAAGAAAGTCACAGAGCCAGCCGCCGGTAAGCGCGCCCAGGAAACCGAAGAAGTAGGGGATCGCGGCCACCATCCCAACCTGCGCGATACTCATGTGGCGCTCATGCTCCAGGTAGTAAGGTAACCAGGCGGTATAGAGCCACAGGGTATAAACGGTGCCGAAGAAACCGGCGATCATGCCCCACGTAGTTTTATGGGCGAAGAGCTCTTTCCATTCGGCGAAAGTAGGTGGATGCGAGGTCGTGTTCTCATCCCCCTCCGTCAAGTAACGGCGCTCTTCCGGGGTAAGCTCAACCTCTGAAGGGTCGCGGTGAATGCTCCACCACACGGCTGCCAGCACCACTCCGGCCGCGCCAACAATGATGAACATCCAGCGCCAACTCAGTTTCAGCATAAGGAACGTAAGCAGCGGAACCGCGATGAAATTGCCTAGCGATGAAGCCGATTGGCAAAGTCCCGTGGCGAACCCGCGCTCACGAATGCCGAACCAGTCCCGTACCACGCGCGCGCCTCCTGGGAACAGGGGTGCTTCCCCCACACCCAAGGCGAAGCGCGCCACGATGAACAGGCCGAAGCTGGTGACAAAGCCGCCGGCCGCTTGTGCTATCGACCAGCTGAAGAGCCCCAAGCCCAGCAGTTTGCGTGGGCCATACCGATCAATGAGCGCCCCCACGGGCAGCTGCGCGATGGCATAGGCCCATAGAAAGGCGGAGAGCAGCAGTCCCATTTTTCCGACCGGTATTCCAAGCTCATCCTGAATCAGCTTGTTCGCGACGGATAAGGTGGCGCGATCGATGTAATTGAGCGCGCCACCCGTTATAAGCAGGGCGATGGACCATCGCTGGATTGAGATAATTCGCTCGGATCGTCCGCCCACCTCGCTCTTGTCTGCGCTCCGCTTTTCCGCCGGTGTTGGTATCACAATTCAGGATTCTAACAGGAAAACCTGCAACTATTTGCAGATGGGCGCGGACACCTTGATTCTTGTGGCGGCGAACGGGCGAAACGTAGTAGGCTCTTCGGAGGGAGCAACGATGAAACTTTTGATACTGACCTTGAGCGCTGTGACGATATTCGCGCAGCCGCCCCCCAAACAGCCCATGTCGTTCTTCGTCACCAGCGTTGGCATGGGAGACGGAGCCAACCTGGGCGGACTGGCGGGTGCGGACGCGCATTGCCAGAAGCTGGCCGCGGCCGCGGGCGCCGGCGACAAAACGTGGCATGCGTACCTGAGCACGCAGGCAGCGGGAGGAAAGCCAGCCGTGAATGCCCGCGACCGCATTGGCAAAGGTCCGTGGCATAACGCCAAGGGCGCGCAGATCGCGAAAGACTCCGCCGTTCTACATGGCGATACGCTTGAGTTGGCGCGCCAAGGTAATCTCATTACGAAGAACAACGCGCTGACCGAGAAGGCTGAACTGGTGAACGGCGTCGGCGATAAGCCAAACATGCATGACATCCTAACGGGGAGCCAGCCGGATGGCCGAGCTTACACCGACAGTGCGGACCATACTTGCAGCAACTGGACCAGCGATGGCGACGGCATAGCGCAGCTTGGCCATTCTGACCGCAATGGCGGGGGTATTTCGTGGAATTCCGTGCATCCTTCCAGCGGTTGCAGCCAGGCGAAACTGGTGGCGACCGGCGGTGCGGGTTTGTTTTACTGTTTTGTGCCAACCGGCAATTAAGGCAGCCGCCGCTTCGCCTGCGCGATCTCTTCCATCGCGCTCGCCAAGCGGCGAATGTCACCGGTAGCCGGGCCGGAATCACGCGCGCCCGGGCGTGGATCCCGTACTTCTTCTCCACAATGTCGAGCAGCCTCGGACCCTCCACGCCCTTTGCCGTTACCGCGCCTCCCGCTCCCGTCTGCCGCGGATAGCAGAGGCGCGCTTGGCCAATGGCGTGATGCATTGCCAGCGGCTGCGTCCCCACGTTCTCGAATTTGCGGATGTCGTTGGTCGGCGATTCCGGCGCGCCCATTAGCGGCCATACCTTTGGGATCCACCCACGGCGCATGTAGAGAAATCCCATACCCACCGGTGCCAGCAGCCACTTGTGCGGACTTGGTCGCATAGAAATCACAGTCGATGTCCTTCACCTTCGACGATACTGATAACGCCCCGGCGCCGCGCTTCCCCACAGATGGCGGCAATGGGAAGGATCTGTCCGGTTGTGAACGTAAGGTGGGAAACCAGAATCGCGCGCGTCTTGGGCGTGATCTTGCACACGAACCGATCGGTCAGTTCGGCGGAATCCCGCGCGGGCGTCGGATAAGCGAACTGCTTCAGCACAATCCTATCGCCGCGCTGGCGCTGCCGCAGGCTGCCGATCATGCTGGGATGATCCTCGGTAGTGGTCAGTACCTGATCGCCGGAATGCAGCGGGATTCCATAGATCACGTTATGGAGCCCTTTGCTGGTGTTGCGTGTCAGCGCCGGTTCTTCGGGGCTACAGCCGAATTCGCGCGCGAGTTCCTGGCCCACCGGTTCCAGTTGCGAGATCACGATCTCGTCCACAATACATCGACGGTTGCAGGTTAGTAATCGTAAGGAGGATCTCTCCGGGGTGGATTAGATCCAGGCGATTTGAGGCTTTCATCGTTTCTCCGGCGCTGGGCATCGCCGTCGCAGTTCCAGTTTATTCCCGGGAGGGACACGAAGATCCTCCAGTTTCCGCGCTGAATGCAAGTAAAGCAGTTTGCGCCTTGCGGGCCGTTCGATCGATTGAAATCGACGGACCCTGTGATCTTTAGAGAGTGATGCGGTGTCTGAGCACTTGGAGGACCAGATCAAGTCACAGGTTATTACGTGATGGGTATTACATCAAACGCAACACTTGGTTAATCGCACGGCGAGTAATGTATTGAATAAACCCGCCCTATGTAGTATTCTGCTGTCGTGGCGGCTTTGTCTTATGCTGCGGCGTCCATCCTGATCGCGATCAGCTTTGGGCGCGGTTACGGCTTCGACATCATGGACTGCACCGGGTTGCCCAGCGGCACGGTGTATCCGGCGCTGCGGCGTCTGGAGGAAGCTGGCTTCGTTTTATCGTCTTGGGAACTGGAATCGCTGGCGCGGAAAGATCAGCGTCCGGTCCGCAAATATTACCAGGTCACTCCCGCTGGCGAAGGCACTCTTGAATCGGCTTTGCGGCGTTACCCGCTGTTGGGGCGCGCGGCGTCCGAACTGCGGCCAAGCGAGAAGGCTTAATTTTATGATCCCGCTCCCCTGCCGGATACTAGTCTGGATCGCTTCGCTGCTCGTGCCCCGGCCTAAGCGGACGGAATGGCGGAAGGAATGGACCGCCGAGTTGTGGCATCGTGCGGAATCTGGAGCCTCGTTTCAGGAGTTGCTGCGTAGGTCGATGGGCGTGTTCCGCGATGCTTTGTGGATCCTGGGGAACCAGCGTAAGGGGAACCCTTTCGATATTTTCCGGAAGCCGTTGCGCACCGAAGCGCTGTTTCTGGCCGCCTCGCTGGCGATTTGCCTGGTAGCTGGTGGATTCCGCGCTCCCTCCCTGCCGTTCCGGGATGCCGGCCAGTTGGCTTTGCTGGACCGCGCTATTTCGGGAGTGGCGCCGTTCGATCCTTACGTGACGCCGCGGCTGGTCCGTTCCCTGCGCCAGACCCCGTCGTTCGCAGGCCTGGCGCAATACCGGTTCCAGCCGGTTGGATTGCCGAGTATGCGGACCTCAACGAATTTCTTTGACGTTCTCGGCGTCAAACCCCTGTTAGGCCGGACGTTTTCGGCTACCGATGGGGATGACGTGGCGGTTCTCACGTATGCAGGCTGGCGCAATCTGCTTCCCAACAATACGAATCCGGTGGGCCGCACCGTTCGCTTAGATGGCCGGGACGTGACCGTGGCCGGCGTAATGCCGCCGGATTTCTGGTTCCGTTCCAGGAAAGTGCAGGGGTTTACTCCATTGCACGATGGCGCGCGCAGCCGCAGCCTGTTGGTGCGTGTCAAGCCGGGCGTATCGTTCCGGCAAGTGGTGGCCGATATGCGTCAGGCGGCGGCCCGGACGGAACCGGCGTGGCAGGCCCGGGCGTTGCTGCTGGATCCCATGCTGGAAGACCGGCGTCTGCCGGATGTAGGGTTGGCGCTCGGCTTGGCGGCCTTCGCGGCGCTGCTGGGGATGGGTTACCTGGCGGTGAAGCGCTGCGGCGGTCCCAGATCGTGGGCCTTCCTGGGTGCGCGCGTGGCGATGGTGGTGATTGCGATTTTGTATCTGTGGGTGCCTTGGGTGCAGTTGTCCTCCATATTTGCGTTTTGGATTTTCCTGCTGCTGTGCTGC
>JBBQUE010000276.1:0-5164 GCA_038212805.1 Bryobacterales bacterium
CATGGATGGAGTTGAATTCTTTGCCCAATTGGAGCGCCAGGAAGCCGCACTTGAAAGCAAGCATCCGGCGACATGAAGGGGTTCAAGCTTGCGCCGGAGGCAGCTAGCGATATCCGCGAAATCTGGGCCTACATTGTAGAGGACAGCGTCAAAGCCGCCCGGAAGGTGCGACTGAGTCTCTTGGATGCATGCAAACTTCTGGCTGCGAATCCTACCATCGGCCATTCACGTGAAGACCTTACCGATCAGGCAGTCCTGTTCTGGCCAGTTGGCTCCTACCTGATCATCTACGATCCGCGAACCAAGCCGGTCGCCATTGTCAGAGTAGTTCACGGCGCGCGCGACGTTCCCAGTCTTTTTTCATCTAGCGAACCGTAGAGATGGACCGCGACGGGGTATCGGGATGCGGCATCCGTGCGGCGCGGCGCTGCCCGAGGCGATCCGTAAGATGCGTCAGCCCCGCCGCGTTTAGCGCTGTTCGATCCGGTCAAGGTGATCGACCGCTCCACGTTTGCGAAGCCGCTCAAGCGCACTCTTCCTCTCCGTATGGCACCCAGCGATTTGGCGGCATCGGACCGCGTGGCATCGTGGTCTTCTGCTTGAAGCTTCTCTTGCAAGAGGCCCTTCGCGCTCGAAGGTGTAAGGTTCTTCGAAGCAGTGCATGCGGCCAAGTGACACTGCGGCTACCGCGACACAGATCCACCCCATGCAGGGTATTTGACGAGGGTATGGGTAACCTGATCACCAGGCGTGCTGTAATCAACACCCTGAGCCGAATGAGTGAAAGATGCAATCGTCAAGGTATCTCCGACCTGGACAAATCCTATAATGTTATTACGACCCCACCAAGAGTTAGGAGGGCTCTGTGCGCTGCCAATGCCTTAGCTCCAAGCCGTTGAGGTGATCCCGGCCTTCTTGAGGCGAGCATACTGTGGATTACTCTCGATCGGACCGCTATAAATAGTCGCATTATCCGGGTAAGTATAATTCGAAGCACCTTCTGAAAGCGTTATGATCCATAAGCCAGTTCCGCCGGACAACACCCCTGGACCAGTTATGGTGATGAACATTTTACCTTGGCTGATGTTGCTCGGCCCGGCGTACTTGCCTGGCTTAAGAGTAAAGACCTGCAGCGCTGGTGAGGCGACAACTGTTGGGAAACCGCTGGTGAGCGTCAGGTTTCCGTCTGCGTCCGCGTCAAATTGCAAAATGATGTCTTGGTAGACAGTCTTGCCCGCAGAGGTTATCACCGGAACCCGCGTCGCGCTAATGGTGTCGCCAGAGCGAGACAGAGCGGAATACTGCACCTGCGGGCCGGAAGCGGTGGCGCCGGATTGCGCACGAGCAACAACCATGAAAACGATTGCAAAATCCGCCAGCGAACGCAGACTCCTAAAAAGTACGGCCATAATTTGACAATGCTCCTTCTGGGCGGATTGCACCACAGTTACGAAGCGCGTTTGCGACGTGTGATTGTATATCGCTCAGAAATACTCTGAAGACTCTGCGCGGGCAACATTTCATGTTTCCAGAAAGGATAAATCGTGCCCCCTGGCGGGAAGCCTGCAAACATTGGCGCTTGCGTTGGTCAAATGTAACCATCCCCCCGCCACCCCCAAATCCGCTAAAATCAGATCCAAGGACCCTCATGGAACAACCCACCTCTCCCCGCCGAGCCTTCCTCCAAGCCACCGGCGCCGCCGCCCTCACCACGTCCCTCTTCACCGGCCAAGTCAAAGGCGCGAACGACCGCATCGCCGCCGCTTTCATCGGCATGGGCAAGATGGGCCGGTCCAACCTGAGCTACGCGATGAAACAGGACAACCTGGTCCCCGTGGCCGTCTGCGACGTCTTCCAGCGCAATCTGGATTGGGCCGTCAACATCTCCAAGGACCAAGCCAAGCCCTTCAAGGATTTCCGCGAGATCCTGGCCGATAAATCCATTGACGTGGTCTGCATCGCCACCCCAGATCACTGGCACGCCTACATGACTGTCGAAGCCTGCAAGGCCGGTAAAGATGTCTACGTGGAAAAGCCCATCTGCGTGGCCGTGGACGAAGGCATCAAGATGGTGCAGGCCGCCCGCAAGTACAATCGCGTGGTGCAGGCTGGAACCATGCAGCGTTCCGCGAAGCACTTTCAGAAGGCGGTGGAAATCGTGCGCAATGGCGATCTGGGGCAGATCACGTTTGTGCGCACCTGGAACTATGGCAACGGAAAAGTAGAGGGAATCGGCAATCCGCCGGACAGTGCGCCGCCCGCCACGCTCGATTGGGATATGTGGTTGGGGCCCGCTCCCATGCGCCCGTTCAACGCGAACCGGTTCGGCGTGGATCCGAACGACCGTTACTTTTCGAACTTCCGCTGGTTCTGGGATTACGCTGGCGGCATGATGACGGATTGGGGCGTACACTGGCTCGACATCGTGCAGATGGCCTTCAACGAAGAGGTGCCCACGCAGATCAGCGCGCTTGGAGGCAAGCTGTTCGTCAAGGACAACAGCGAAACTCCTGACACGCTGCAGGTGACGTATTCCTACCCCAGCGGCTGCATCGCAACTTATGAGCGGCGGTCCGCGAATAGCCAGTCCATGTTCGGCAAGGACGGCGGCATTCTGTTCTGCGGCACCAAGGGCACCATGTTCCTGGATCGCGGCGGTTACAGAGTAGTCCCGGAAGTATCCGTCAAGCGCCCCACGGAGCGCGGGGGAAAGCCCGAAATCACTCCCTTGATGGAAGCAGTGGAGGTGAAGTCGGAAGACGGCGGCAACCTGAACCACTGGGCCAATTTTCTGTCGTGCGTGAAGACCCGCCAGCGGCCCATCAGCGATATCGAGGTGTGTAACCGGTCCACCGCAACGTGCCTGCTGGGCAACGTGGCGCTGCGGAGCAAGCTGCAGTTGGATTTCAATCCGAAGACCTGGACCGTGGAGCAGGCCGCCGCCAAACCGTTCCTGCATCGCGAGTACCGCAAGCCCTGGAAGCTGGAAGTCTAGATTGAAACTGTTCCTCTTCTTGCTGACCGTCTGCACTGTCAGCGCCCAAACCACGTTGATCACCGGGGCCCGGATCGCTGACGGCACGGGATCGGCGCTCAGGTCCAGATCGGTGCGCATGGAGGGCGACCGGATCGTTGCGGTTGGCACGCTGAAAGCCAACGCAGGCGAGACGGTAATCCACGCGGATGGGTTGGTTCTGGCCCCCGGCTTTATCGATCCGCATAACCATTCCACCGATGCCCTGGAGAAAGACCCGGGCGCTGCCAGCCAAATCTCGCAAGGCATCACCACCATGCTGCTGGGACAGGACGGTGGATCGCCTTGGCCCATCGGCGAGTACTTGAAAAAACGAAGCCAACAGCCCGCGACCGTGAACCTGCAGGTGATGGTGGGCCACGCCACGGTGCGCCGGAAAGTGATGGGCGACGACTTCCGGCGGCACGCCCGTCCAGACGAAATCGCCGCCATGCAAAAGCTGGTGGAACAGGCCATGCAGGAAGGCGCGGTGGGCCTTTCAAGCGGACTGGAATATGAGGTGGGCAGCTACAGTACCACCGAGGAAGTGATCGCCCTCGCAAAGGTCGCCGCTAAATATAAAGGCATCTACGTGTCGCACCTCCGCGACGAATCCGACCTGGCCTTCGATTCCTTCCGCGAGATCATCCGCATTGGCGAAGAGGCGCATTTGCCCGTTCAGATCTCGCACATCAAACTGGGGACCGCCGGGGTGTGGGGCAAGGCTGCCGAAGCCGTCAAGTTGATCGAAGCCGCGCGGGCGCGGGGCGTGGATATCACCGCGGATTGCTACCCGTACGACGCCTGGGGATCCACCATCACCGTCCTGGTGCCCGACAAGCAATACGACAACCCCGCCAGTGTTGCCAAGGCGCTGGCGGACGTGGGCGGAGCGGCGAACGTCCTGGTTACCAGTTCGAAGGCGCACCCCGATTACGAATTCAAAACTCTAGAACAGATTGGAACCCCGGTGGATACCTTCATCCGCATCGTGAAGGATGGCGGCGCCAGCGTCGTCGTCAAGGCGATGACCGATAACGATATCCGCACGTTTTACCAGCAGCCCTGGGTGATGGTGGGCAGCGACGGCGGCATCGGCATGCGCCACCCCCGTGGAGCGGGTTCGTTCCCCAGAGTGCTCGGCGTCTACGTGCGCGAACGGCACTGGCTGACCTTGCCCGAGGCGATTCGCAAGATGACCTCAGCCCCGGCGGCGCGCCTGAACCTAAAGGATCGCGGAGTGATCCGGGTCGGGGCCAAGGCGGATCTGGTGCTGTTCGATCCAAATAAGGTAATCGACCGGTCTACGTTTGCCGAGCCGTTAAAGCTCTCGGAAGGCATCGAGAAGGTCTGGGTAAACGGCAGCTTGGTCTGGACGGACGCCCATGTCACCGAGGCCCGGCCGGGAAAAGTGCTACCGCGGTAACCGGTAACTCGAGCGTACCTGCCAAGCGCGGTCTCTGGAACAGTCCGTAGGATTGTCGTAACAGTTCAGCGTAGCCGTCCCGACTCGATCAGGGCGCGCGCGTCGGCTTCGCCTTGTGCGATCCAGCGGGCGGCGTTTTCGCGCGTCCAATAAATGGCGTCTCTGGGCGATCCCAGCCCCATCGGGGCGTCGATCCGGATCACCTCCACCGAAGGCGGCAGCGCCGGGACTCGGTAAGGCGCAAACATCCGCACCGCACCCACCAACGTATTCACCACAAAGCCCGGCAACCGCGGCAACACGTTCACGGCAATCACCCGCTGCGCCCCCATTTCCACCGCGGCCCAGATCGGCATGGCATCCAGCAGGCCTCCGTCCGAGAACAAGCGGCCATCAATACGCTGCTGCGAGAAGAAGCCCAACATCGCCGCGGAGGCCGTGAGATGCAAGCTAGTGACGCCGGGAGAACGGAACAGGACCGGTCGCAGCCTGAAAGTATCGGTCGCCACCACGCCGTAATCCACGCGCGGTTGAAACTCACCGCAGATTTCTTCAATGGTCCGGTAGGCCGGCGCGGAATCCAGAATGCCATCGTGCAAGCGGGGCGGCATGCGCCAGCGGTGTTGGCCCAGCGCTTTCAACCCCAGCCAGAAATCGATCAGCCGTTGCGGCGCGCAGCCGCCCGCTATCGTCCAGCCGTTCAGCGCGCCGATGGATGCCCCCAC
>JBBQUE010000277.1:0-5149 GCA_038212805.1 Bryobacterales bacterium
CCGCCTCCACATTGTGCTGGAACAAAACGCTGGAGGCGAGATCCGGCATATTTTGGGTGGAATTGAGAAAATCGCAGACGATGGCGTCAAACCCTTCGGTCCGGGTAAGTTCGGCGATCTTGCGCTCCATCGGAGGCGACCGGAAGCGCCGGATACTGACGGGCCAGTTGTCAAACAGACCGTGAACCAGTTCCATTCCAAAACGAAGCGTGCGCTTCTCCGCCACCGCATGCTGAATGGGGTATACATGCGAGCAATACTCGCCTGCCCGGGCCAGCGCTTCCGGGTGCGGAGGGTAGTTCAGCCCCACGTAATGCACTTCATGGCGGGCATGCAGCCGCTTCAACGTTTCCAACGTCCGGATCTGGCCGCCCTTATTCGTGGGATGCAGAAAGTCACCTTTCACCCAGAGAAGCTTCACCGGGCCAGCATCTCCTCCGGGGCCGCGGCTGGAAGGATCCCATCCCACCACCGGTCGCGTTTACCCGTCAGGAACAGGTCGCCCCAAAGTTGCAGATTGATCAGCCGCCAGATGCGGTCCGTGGCATCTTCGACGCCCGACTGGTGACGATCCACCAGAGCCTTTATCGCGTCCGGATCCAAATACGAAGCCAGAAATCCATTGCGGTCCAGCAGTGCTGAATACAGCGGCTTGGCACGTTCGTCCAGCAGCCACTGGCGAATCGGCGTCGGAAATCCCATCTTCTTGCGATGGATGATCTCGCGGGGAAGCAGATCCTCAACCGCTTTTTTTAGAATGTTTGTCTGCACGCCGCCCCGGATCTTCAGCCGGTCCGGAATTTGCATGGCGAATTCCACCAGCGTGTGGTCCAGGAAAGGAACGCGGCTTTCAATGGAATTTGCCATGCTCATTTGATCCTGCTTCATCAGCAGTTCATGCAGATAGGTCTTCTGATCGGCGTAGAGCATGCGAGCCAAAGGGGCGGAGTCCGGCCGGACGTTCCAGTAGCGCAGGTAGCTGCCGTAGACCGCTGCTGGAGACGACGGAAGCAAACGGTTCTGATCGTCGAGGGAAAACGCGCAATAGAAGTTGTCGAGGAAGAGCGATTCCAGGGTGTCTTCCCGGCCCGCGAAGGTGTGGCTGAGTTTACGGCGCACTGAGGCGTTCAGTAGCGGGCTGCCGGCGATCCCGGCCCGGATGCCGCGCCGTAAGGAAGCCGGCAGCATGCGATAGAAGGAGGCGGCTTTTTGGTTCAGCAGCGTAATGGCATAGCGCTCATAGCCCCCAAACAACTCGTCGCTGCCCTCCCCGGTGAGAACTACCTTCACCTGTCCGGCGGCCAGTTTCGACACGAAATTCAGAGAGACGCTGGACGGCCAGCTAATCGGCTCGTCCTCATGCCAGATCATGCGCGGAAGGGTATTAAAGAAATCCTCCATGCCCAAGGTGATTTCGTGGTGTTCCGTTCCCAGTGTTCCGGCCACCGAGCGGGCGAAGCTGAGTTCGCTGTACTTCGCTTCCTGGTACCCCACCGCAAAGGTCTTCAGCGGCCCGTTCGTCAACCGCCGGATAATGGCCGCGATAGCGCTGGAATCAACGCCGCCGCTGAGAAACATGCCCAGCGGCACATCGCTCATCAGCCGCATCTCCACCGTCTCTTCCAGCCTCCGGCGCAACTCCGTGATCCATTCCCGATCGCTGGGGCCTTCCTTATCTGGCAATGGGGCCGGCACGTCCCAGTAGCGCTCGATCTTCAGGGCAGGCGTTGCATCGCTCAAATTCAAACGCAAGTGGTGGCCGGGCATCAGCTTGCGAATGCCACGGAACAGGGTCCGCTCCTCGCTCACATAACCGAAAGCCAGCAGTTCTGGCAGCAATTGCTCTTCGAGCGTGGCCGAGATCGCCGGATGCTCCAGCAAAGCCTTGATTTCGGACGCAAAGGCAAAAACGCTGCCGTCCCAATAGTAGTAAAACGGTTTAATTCCCAGCCGGTCCCGGGCGCAAAACAGGGTGCGGGCGTTCTTATCCCAAATGGCGAACGCGAACATGCCGCGAAACCGTTCCAGGCAGGATGGTCCGTACTCCTCGTAGGCATGCAGAATGGTCTCGGTATCGCAGCGGGTTCGATACCGGTGACCGGCGCGCTCCAGTTCGGGCCGCAGTCCGGAGTGGTTGAAGATCTCGCCGTTATAAGTAATCCAGCGGGAGCGATCTTCATTGGGCATCGGTTGGTGCCCGCCGGCCACATCAATGATGCTCAAACGGCGCTGGCCAAGCGCGGCAAAGGCATCAATGTATGATCCAAAGTCGTCCGGCCCGCGATGCCGGATCGCATCCGTCATCCGCCGCAAAATACCCTCGGAGCCCGAGGCCGGAAACATCGAAACGAAGCCAGCAATCCCGCACATACTCTCTCAGTGTATCGACAAGAGTTCAGCCCTCCGTTATGGGTGGACCGAAATGGTGGTGGTGCTCTGGGTTGTGGTCCCGCCCACATTCACCACAATTGGTACGGCCGGTCCGGTAGTCGAGGTGGCTGGCACCACGGCATTAATCTGAAGAAGTCCAAGAATGGATCCCACCAGAGGACCAGCGTAATTCACCGTAGCCACGGCGCCACCGATAGTCACTACCGGGAGCGGGTTCACCTGGGGAAGCGGGTTCAACGCCGCTGGAACTATCAAGCCGGTACGTGGGATGAGAGCCGGATTATAATCGCCCTCACCGGTCAGGTAGAGCACGATGATGTCCCCTAGTTTCACCGGAGTCGCCGTGGCGTTGAGCGTGTATCCCGTGGTGCTGTTAAAGTTTAGGGCAGCCACCTGTCCGCCCCCCGAACCGTCCACGGTGAAAAGTCCCGGAGCTGTTGGCGCTATGGTGATCGTCGCGTTGGTCTGCGACGTTCCGTTGGTCAGCACCACGACTTTTCCCGTACCCTGCGTTACCTCGTAAGGAATCTGTATCGTGACTTGATTCAGGCTCACATAGAGCATGGGCGCGGCCTGCCCATCCATCGTGACGGAGACGCCCGCCAGCGATACATCGACGAACCCGTTGGTCACTGTCATGGATGCCGGAATATTGGGCCCGAGGTTCGCTCCAAAAATGGTGACCAGCTCCCCAGGACTAAACGCCGCCGCACCGTAACTGGCGACATTCGCGATCGACTGGATAACGGGCTGGTTGCCCACCGTCACCGGAGATGGTAGAGAATCGCCGCCGGGCGCGGGGTTCGAAACGATAATATTCAGCGTGGCGGGCGCAGTCAATGCGGCGGCGGGAATTACAGCCAGCAAGGCGGTGGAACTCAAAACGGTGGTGGTCAACGGCGTTGAGCCGCCTTGCAACTTTGCCGTGGTGGCAGTGAAGAAGTTGGCACCTCTGACCGTTACCGTCTGCGAGCCCGAGTTCATCGGCACAATAGGCGGCCAAATGCTGGTAATGGTGGGTTGGGAGCTACTCACTAAGCAATTCACCGTGATGCTCTGTGTTTTAGCGCCGGCCGTGGTGCCCCCTTGCGCGACCGTGATTTTGCCAACATAGGGTGCAGCCTGGGGATTCAGGCCCGTTGGATCCACTGAGACCGTGAGCAATATCGTTTCGCCCGGCAGTACTACTCCCACCGTAGGGCTCACCGACAACCATGGACTTCCCGCCGTTGCGGTAAATGAAATCGGCGTCCCCGTGGTGGTCAGTTGCACGGCCTGGTTGGCTGTCGGGAACGGAGGGACTGTAAACGTAAGGCTTGCGGCGCTCAGAGTTAAGCTCGACGCTGGAGCCGTTATGTTGAGCGTTACGGCAACCGTTAAAGGAAGGGTCACGCCAGCCACGGTCATAGTAATCATGGCGGAATAAACGCCCACGGCGAGGCTGGTCGGGTTGGCCCGCAGGCTCAGGATAACCGGGAGTTTTCCAGTGTCGGGACTAGCCACCAGCCACAGTGCGTTCGTCCCGGTGATGGCAGTAGTGTACGTGGGCGTTCCCGCGCTGGGCTTCACCGCCACCGTTTGCGCCGCTGGCAAGGTGGCCCCCACCTGGTAGCTGAATGTAATGCTCGCCGGAGTAGCCGTAGCCGTAACGGGTGGTGTCGCCGCCAAGGCCGCCACGGACCAGAGAAGGAGGAGCAGCAGGTGCTTCATATATGCCTACCGTTCTATCGGCACACACTCGAAACTCCTGCATATCTCCCCAAATTGTAGGGACTATACCCCCACCACTTCAATCGTCGTGGTAATTTGGACAGATCGTCATCCATCTGATACAGGAACTTGCTACCGTTTGGGTACTAGTTCATGTCTCAAACCCTATGAAAACAACTAAATCGCATCGTTCTTCTTTCGTAACGGGTGTGCTTGCGCTGCTCTTCTTCGCAGCGGCGGCACCCGCGCAATTCGATACCGCCACGGTCCTGGGGACTGTGCGCGACGCCTCCACTTCGCCTCTCTTCGGAGCCACCGTCAGCCTTATCAACGTGGCCACCGGCGTATCCCAGACCGTCGTCACCACGGAAGGGGGCGACTATCAATTTTTCAACGTAAAGATCGGCCGTTACAAGGTAACCGCCGAGGCCGCCGGCTTCAAGAAAGCCGCGTCGGAAGAGTTTTCCGCCAGCGTGAACGCCCGCCAGCGGGTTGACCTGGGGTTGCAAATCGGCGACGTGGCCGAAGTAGTGAACGTGAATGCCGCCGTGATGCAACTGGAAACCGATAGCAGTTCCCGCGGCACCGTTATTGGAAACCACGAGATCGTGGACCTGCCCCTGAACGGACGCAACTATGCCGACCTCGCGCTCCTGGTGCCCGGCGTGCGCAAGTCTGATCTAGCATCCGGGATACCGCCCCGCGATGCCTCATTCAACGTCAATGGCATGCGCAGTTCCCAGAACAACTTCCTGATCGACGGCGTAGACAATAACTTCTACGGCACTTCAAACCAGGGCTTCACGAATCAGGTGGTGCAACTTTCGCCCGATGCGGCCCAGGAATTCAAGGTGGAAACCAGCAGCTACAGCGCCGAGTTTGGACGCGCGGGCGGTGCCATCGTCAACGTCAGCGTGCGTTCCGGCGCCAACCAGTTTCATGGTTCCGCTTATGAATATCTGCGTAACACCGAACTCAACGCAACCGGCTTCTTCAAGCCGCTCTTCAACCAGAAGCCGGCCCTGATCCAAAACCAATACGGCGCGTC
>JBBQUE010000278.1:0-5136 GCA_038212805.1 Bryobacterales bacterium
GAAAGATTACACCAAGCTCGATTGGATTCTCTGGACCGCCACGCTAACCCGCGATCCCGGCGAATTCCATGCCTTGGTGGATCCCATGTACCGCTTCGCGAACGAATCGCCCAGCCGGGTTCCGCTGACGGATTGGTACGATACCGTTACCGGAAAACAGCAAGGTTTCCAGGCGCGTAGCGTGGTGGGCGGGGTGTTCATCAAGATGCTGCAGGATCCGGCCATCTGGCGGAAATATGCAGCCCGGGCGGGTGAAGCGAAATGAAACGATCTCTGGCCGATGTTCTGGCTTTGGCAAGTTGCACGTTCGCGGCGGCTCTGCCCCAACCCGTGGCGAACCGCGCGCCGCTGCAACCCAACGCCTTCAATCTGCTCCCGTTGACGTCGGTGAAGCCTACCGGCTGGCTGCTGGAACAGCTCAAAATTCAGGTCCGCGGCCTTAGCGGACACCTGGATGAGTTCTGGCCGGACTTGGGCCCCAACAGCGGCTGGCTGGGAGGCACCGGCGAAAGCTGGGAGCGCGGACCCTACTTCCTGGATGGCCTGGTGCCTTTGGCGTATCTCACCGGTGACGCCAAGCTGATCTCCAAGGTCAGGAAGTGGATGGATTGGACGCTTGATCACCAGCAGCCGGAAGGTTGGTTGGGGCCCACGAACAAACAGAATCCGCGCCAGACCTACGATTGGTGGCCCAATTACGTTATGTTGAAGGCCCTGGCGCAATACCAGGAAGCTACCGCAGACCCGCGAGTGATCCCGGCCATGGAAAAATACTTCGCGTATCAGGCCGCTACTCTGCAGCAGCGCCCGCTTAAGGAATGGGCCATCTATCGCTGGCACGACGAAGTCCTGACGCTGTTCTGGCTGTATAACCGCAACGGCGACGCCAAGCTGCTGGAACTGGCCCGCAAGCTGCACGCGCAAGGTCACGATTGGGAAGCCCAGTTTGCTGAGTTCCGCTTTCCAGAGAAAGTGGGGAAGAAAGACGCTAACCTGGCCACCCACGGCGTGAACAACGCCATGGCCTTGAAGGCGGCCGCCGTGTGGTGGCAACTTACCGGCGATCGCACGGATCGCGATGCACAGCACCGCATGTTCGACATGCTGGACCGGTACCACGGACAGCCCTCCGGCATCTTCGCCTCGGATGAACACTATGCGGGGCGAGACCCGTCCCAGGGCACCGAGCTTTGCACCGTGGTGGAAGCCATGTTCTCACTTGAGAACGATATCTCCATCCTGGGCGATCCGGCCTTCGGCGACCGCCTGGAGAAGATTGCTTACAACGCCCTTCCTGGCACCATGACCGCCGATCTGTGGGCACATCAATACGATCAGCAGGCCAATCAGATCTCCTGCACGCTGGCGAACCGGCGCTGGTCAAGCAATGGACCGCAATCAAACATCTTTGGCCTGGAACCGAACTTCGGCTGCTGTACCGCCAATATGCACCAGGGCTGGCCCAAGCTGGCGGCCAACCTGTGGATGGGCACCCCGGACGGAGGTCTCGCATTAATCGCCTACGGCCCCAGCACGGTCACTACCCGCGTGGCCGGCGGCGCTTCGGTCGTGATCGAAGAGCAGACTAACTACCCGTTTCGCGACTCCATTCATCTCACGGTGAAGCCCGAGCGCGCTGTCAGCTTTTCGTTGCTGCTACGCATTCCCGGTTGGGCTGAAGCCGCCACGGTATCGGTCAACGGCCAAGCGCAATCCGGCATTCGCGCGGGAACTTTTTTTAGCGTGAACCGCCAGTGGAAGGCGGGCGATCGAGTCGACATCCTTTTCCCCATGCAGCTTCGCGCCACCTCGTGGTTTAACAACTCCGTGGCGGTGGAACGTGGACCGCTGGTTTACTCGTTGAAGATTCGTGAGAACTGGCGGCAAATCAAGTCCTTTGGTCCGTCGAAGGATTGGGAGGTATACCCATCGTCGCCTTGGAATTACGCGCTCGTGCTGGACCCCAGCAAGCCAGCCGAAAGCATCAAGGTTACCGAGAAGCCCATGAGTGCTCAACCGTTCAGCGCGGACGGCGCAGCCGTGGAACTCACAGCCAAAGCCCGCCGTCTGCCGTCGTGGCAGATCGTCGACGATTCAGCCGGACCCTTACCGGTCAGCCCGGTGACTAGCAAACAAGTGGAGGAAACCGTGACGCTGATCCCCTATGGCGCCGCAAAACTTCGCGTTACGGCCTTCCCTTACATGCTGCAAGATTCGATCCGGCCATAATCCGCACCTCCGCCCTTTCCATGGAATATCTCCTCCATTGAACCGCGGCTGCACGCGGATAAGGCCAAAGCAAGGAAGGCCCGGAATGAAATATAATAAGGGCCACGCGGGAACGCAAAGTTCCGGCCAGGGAAAAACAAGAGTTACAAGATGCGCTGGAAATTCACGCTGGGTTACATGCTGGCACTCCCCTGCTTGCTGTGCGCTTCCGATCTGAGTTACGACCGTGACGTCCGGCCCATCCTGCAGAAGAACTGCGCGGGATGCCACCAGCCTTCGTCGAAAGCGTCGGGGCTCGACCTAACCAGTTACACCGCATTCCATGCAGGTGGAAAACGGGGGCCGGCCTTCGTGGCGGGTTCGCCGGATGAAAGCCTGGCAGTGAAATACATGACCGGAGCAATGAAGCCGCCGATGCCGTTGGGCGGAACCATGCTGCCCGCGGCCGAGATCGCTAAAGTCAGCGATTGGATCAAGGCCGGGGCGATCGACGATTCCCCCAGGGAAAGCGTCTCGAACGAACCCACTGTGTATCATCAGCCACCGGTGATCACCGCGTTGCGATATTCCACCGATGGCCAGTTTCTGGCGGTGAGCGGGAATCGCGAAGTGCTGCTGCACAAAGCGGACGGCACTGGCCTGGTGCGGCGTCTGCCAGGCAAGGCTGAGCGCATTTTGGCCATCGCGTTTTCGAGTGACGGATCGCTGATGGTGGCGGGAGGCGGCACGCCGGGGCGCTTCGGCGAAGTCCAGATATGGGACCCTCGCCAAGGCAAACTGCTGCGCTCCGCGGAAGTATCGAACGACACCGTGTTCGGCGCGTCGCTTTCGCCGGACGGCAAAAAAGTTGCCGTGGGCTGCGCCGATAACACCGTCCACGAGTTCGACGTCGCGAGTGGCAAGGAACTCTTCAAGATCAGCAGCCATGAGAACTGGGTGCTGGGCACGGTATTCGGAGTGGATTCGAAGCGCTTCGTGTCGGTAGGGCGTGACCGGGCCGCGAAACTGGTGGATGCCAATGCCGGTCAATTCCTTGAGAACGTGAACCAGTTGCACGGCGAGTTGTCGGCGGTGGCGCGGCATCCCAAAAAGGATCTGTTGGTGATCGGCGGCGACGACCGGATTCCCTTCATTTATATGATGGACCGCCCGCGAAACCTCAAGGTGGGCGAAGATGCCACGCTGGTCCGGAAGCTGGAAATACAGGATGGGGCCATCTTCGCGCTGGACTGGTCCGCCGATGGCAAGCAGATCGCGGTGGCCGGGGCCGGGCCGGGCGTGAATTTATATGACCCTGAAACGGGCGCAAGCCTGGGAACATGCCGGGGACATTCGGCCGGAATCTACTCCGTCTCGTTTTCGCCGGATGGATCGCACCTGGCCACGGGCGGCTTCGACGGCCAGGTGCGGTTGTATCGAACCAAGGATTGCACTCTCGAAAAAGCTTTCGTTCCTGTTCCCCTCGGAGGCGCGCGATGAATTGGCGGTTGTCTATCTTGTTTTGTACCTCCATAACAGGTATCTGCCTGGCGGCTCCGGTGGTTACGGAACTGCAGCCGCGCGGCGTTCAAAAGGGCCGTCCGTTCAAGTTGACGGTGATCGGGCGGGATCTGGGAGACGGCGCGAAGATTCAATCCACGCTGGCGGCGACGTTCACTCCGCTGGGGCCGGACAAGTCGTCCACCATGGAGGAGGGGCGCAGTGCGTCGTTCTTGGTAGAGCCGCTGGGCGACCCGCCGCCCGGGGTCTATCCCATTCGCGTGGAAACCCCGGATGGCATCTCGAACGTACAACTATTCGTTCTGGGAACGTTTCCCGAGTATGTGGAAGATGAATCCCGCCCCGGAGCGCTGCCCAATTCGAACGACACCATTGAATCCGCGCAGGCGCTGCCCGCGGGCCCGCTCACGCTGAATGGAACGTTGAAAGGGCCGGAACGCGATGTGTTCCGCATCAGCGCCAAGGCGGGTGAGAAGCGCGTGCTGGAAGTGGAAGCCCGCCGTTGCGGCTCCGCCATCGATCCGGTGATTGAAGTTCAGGATGCATCCGGCAAGACCATCGCCCGCAGCGAAGATGCGCCTTTGCTGGGCCTGGATGCGCGCGTTGAGGTCACCTTCCCGCGCGATGGCTCATACTACGCGGTGGTGCACGATGCCCGCTATTCCACGCAGGCGGCCAATTTTTATCGCTTGAAGATCGGCTCGTACGCTTATCCGCAAGAGGTGTTCCCGCTGGGCGGCAGGCGCGGCGAGATTACCGCCGTCTCCCTGGGGACGCAGAAGACCAGCGCGGATCTGCGCAATTTAGCCAGCAACGTGAAGCAGGTTTTCGTGAACGTCCCCGATAGCCCCGTGTTGCCGCTCCCGTTCGCCGTGGGGGACGATCCGGAAGTGATTGAGCCGGCCGCTGGTCCGCTCTCATTGCCGGTAACCGTGAACGGGCGTTTAGGCAAGCCGGGCGGGATGGACCGCTACGTGGTGCGCGTGAAACCGGGCGATCCGCTGGCGTTCCGCATTGAAGCGCGCGAGTTGGGCACGTCGAAGCTGATGGCGGTGATCACGGCCTTCGACGAGAAAGGCAAGAAGCTGGGCCGCGCAGGGGACGAGCCGCTGAGTGAAGACCCTTACAACGTCAACCAGAGCCGGACGGCGGGCGATCCGGTGCTGATGATTTTGGCTCCCGATAACGCGTCCACGATCACGGTCACGGTGGAAGACCTCGCGCTCCGCGGTGGGCAGAATTACGCCTACCGGCTCAATATGCGCAACCTGAGCCAGGATTTCCGGGCCAGTCTGGGCAAGCCCTTCGTGAACGTTCCGGCGGGTGGTTCGGTTACGGTGCCGGTGGTGGTGGAGCGGCACGGGTATAACGGCGATCTGCACCTGCGGATTCCCAACGCGCCCAAAG
>JBBQUE010000279.1:0-5127 GCA_038212805.1 Bryobacterales bacterium
GAATGGGTTTGGTGGATTGTTCGATGACGCGGCCGATCCGGACGGCGGCGGGGAAAGCGTGTTCCAGTTGCGCGGCATCGGATTCGGGCAGGCTGATGAGGAGGCCACCCGAGGTTTGAGGGTCGTACAGCAGGTCGTTCAGCGGCGAGGAGCCTTCGACGCAGGGCCCCGCGAATTTGCGGTTGTTGCGGAGGCCTCCGGGGATGCATCCTTGATTCGCGTATTCCACGGCGCCGGGCAGGAAACGGATGAGGTCGGGTTCAATTTCCACGGTGACGCGGCTGGCGAGGGCCATTTCGCGAGCGTGGCCGATCAGCCCGAAACCCGTAATATCCGTGCAACCGTGCACCGGGAACTTGAGCATAGCTTCGCAGGCGGCCCGGTTCAAAGTTAGCATCGATTCCACCGATGCCGCGACATCGGATTCGCGGGCGATGCCTTGCTTCAGAGCTGTGGAAATAATGCCTGTCCCAAGGGGTTTAGTCAGCAGCAGTACATCGCCGGGGCGGGCACCGCCGTTGGCTTTGATGCGATTCGGATGAACCAGGCCGGTGACCGCGTAGCCGAACTTAATGGCGGGATCGCTGACGCTGTGGCCGCCCAGCAAAGCGCAGTCTGCTTCGTGAAGTTTTTCCGCACCTCCGCGCAGGATGGCTTCCAGGTCGTCCAGGTCCCCGCCGGGGGGATAGCACAAGATGGACAGCGCGCTGAGCGGCTGGCCACCCATGGCGTAGACGTCGCTGAGCGAATTGGCGGCGGCGATGGCACCGAACGTGTACGGATCGTCCACGATGGGCGTGAAGAAATCCACGGTCTGGACCAGGGCAAGCTCCGGCGTAAGCTGGTAGACGCCGGCGTCGTCGGCGGTCTCGAAGCCTACTAATACGTTCTTGTTCTTCCAGCGCGGGATGCGCGCCAGCACATGGTCCAGAACCTCCGGACTGAGCTTGGACGCTCAACCGGCGGCGGAGGTGTGGGCAGTCAGCTTCTTGGACACTCTCCCCAGGATAGCGTTACATCACAAGCCGAGCAGCCGGTCCAGGCCGGCTGTGATCGCGTCGAATCGCGAGGGATTATTCAACAGATTGCGTAAGCCTTCGGCCGCGTAGTTCTCCATCAGCAGATTCGCCGCGGCCAACGCGACCGCGTAGGAATCGCGGGCGTGCTGGGCGCTCATGCGCGACCAGCTTTGCGACATATTTTCGAGCCTGGGCAGGGCATGCGAAGAGGCTAGCTGGCAAACGCGCGCGGCGACGGCGGGGGTTAACACATCACCCGAGAGCTTTTGGGCCAGCCCCTCTTGCAGCCAGGCTGGCCAAGCACCGGGAAGTTCCGCCAGGCAGGCATGCACGATCTCGTGGGCCAGGGTCTTGCGCAGTTCCTGAGCCGGATGGCCGGGTTCAGGAACAACCACGCGGATGCGTCCATCGTACAATCCCCCGGTCCATTCCGCGGCATCGGTACTGCGCAGGTAGGCCTGGCGATCCTGCAAGATGGCCACCACGCGCTCTTCGCTTTGACACCCAAGCTGTTCCGCAATACGCGTTAACTCCTCATCGAGCGCGCTTACCAAGCTTCGCGCCGCGCCGACACCGAGAACATGACTGTCGAACCGCAGCAGGACGCGCAAGCCGTAGAGTTTCTCCGTACTGCGGTCGTTCGCGGTTTCACGCTCCAGCCTGCGGCAGAAGCGCTCCAGGGCTTCGTCAGGCCGCACTTCGAGGGCACTGCGCCAGTATCCGAGGGCGCGCGGAACTTGGTCTAGCCGGTAGGCGGCCAGCCCGCCCAGCAGCAAAACTTCGGGGTCTGGAGCGGAGCGGGCCAGGAGCGGTTCGATGATCTTCAGCGCCTGACTGGGTTTCCGCTGCTCCAGCAGTTCCAGGCCGCGGCGCAAGGCCGCATCCCCGTCGCGATTCAATACTATTGACCGCTTGAGCGCCTGCACCGGGCTGGCCGAGCGCCGCTCCTGATCGAACTGTTCCAACCCTGCCAGGGCACTGACGGGAAGATAGCCTTGCACGGCTTGTCCAGCGCTGACCGCGGAGATCTTGAGACAGCCGGACCCATCATTGACCGAAAATTGCAATTGCACCGCGGTATTCGCCGCCAGGGTGGCAACCACCGCGTCGCCAGGTTCACATCCACTCCGCAGCGGGGTGGAATCGGAACGAACGAAAATCGCCGCTAGAAAAAGAAAAGCCGGCCACAGCACGATAGTTCTATCGGCTGGACCGGCGTTTTCCTATAGGACCCGAGCTTAGAACGTCATTAGAACGTCATCTTGGCGGCCAGTTGCACCGAGCGCGCGCCACCCGCACCGGTGATGAACCCGAAGTTAGAACTGGTGATATCCGTATTCGGGTTACCCCACTGCGGGGTATTGGCTAGGCCGAACGCCTCGCCCTTGATCTGGAGCTTGAAGCGTTCGCGGATGGCGAAGTTCCGGAACACGGAGGCATCCAGATTCCAGAAGCCCGGACCGGTCAGGAAGTTGTAGCCGAGGTTTCCGAAGGCCGGCGATCCGCCGATCTCCTGGCCGGGGGTAGCAAAGCACGAAGTGGTGACCTGGGTTCCCTTGGTGGCGTCAAAGTTGCACTTGGTGGGGTTGAACCAGGTGGCGTTGCGGCCGTTGCCTTTGGTGACCTGGATCCCGCCCGGGCCAAAATAGCTCAAGGTGTTATTGTTGCCGGGAGCTTTCAGGCTGGCGCTGCTGTAGCCGAAACTCAGGGGACTTCCGGAACCAATGCTGAGAATCCCGTTTAACTGCCAGCCGCCCAGGACCCACGCCGCCGGTCCTTCATTGACGAAGCGCTTGCCTTTGCCGAAGGGGAGTTCGTACACGTAGCTCTGCACGAAGTAGTGGGTGCGATCGAAGTTCAAGCGCCTCCAGTTGCGCTTGGGATTGATGTAGAAATCCAGGCCGCTATCTTCCGACTGAAAGCCCATGGCCTTGCTAAACGTATACGCCGTGGTGAGGGCGAAGCCGTTCGAGAGCCGCTTGTCGAGCTTCATCTGAAGCCCGTGGTACATGGAACTGTAGCCCACAAAAAGCAGGTTTGTCCCAGATTTCTTGCCAAACTTCTGGAACAGGGGCTGACCTTGAATATCCGCGCCAAGGGTGGTGGACGCATTCAAATTGTAGGTGGCGGGCTGATCGACCCCATGGTTTCCGACGTAGGCGACGTCGAGCGCAAAATTCCAGGGAAGAGCGCGCTGGATCGCGAGATTCCAAGACACTACGTAGGGCTCCCGGAAGTTGGGGTTGACCTGAACGTAGCTCTGGTTGACGTCGGCGTTGGCGATGATTCCGTTCGAAGGAATCACGGTTGCCGCGAAGGGCGGGAAGCCGTTCTGGAAGGTCGCGTTCTGGCCGTTCGGTAGAACGGCGACACAGAAACTGCAGTTGCCTCCGAAGAAGTTGTTTTGCTTCACCGGATAGTTGTAGGCATAGCTGTTATCCGGGAACGGAGCGTAGCTGATACCAAATCCACTACGGATCACGGTTTTGTCGTTATACCGGTAGGCAATACCGAGGCGCGGCGCAAAATTCTTAAAGTTCTTCTTCAGACCCAAGTCGGACGGGACGCCGCCGATTCCAGCCAGGAGCAGGCTGTTGTCGGTGGGGTTGTATTGGGAGAACCCACCTTTATGAGCAGGGGTAGCTGGCGGGTAATATTCCCAGCGCAAACCGATATCGATGGTCAACTTGTTGGTTGCCACCCATTAGTCTTGCACGAAAGCGAAATCCTGCCAGGCACGGTAGGCCGGGAAGGCGACCGGATAATCGCGGCCGATGTCGGAGGGCGCATCCAGCAGGAAGCTGGCGAAGGAGTTGGTGAAGCTGGTGGGGGCGCCCGCTATGGAAGTCTGGGAAGTTCCGAAGTTGAAGCTGCCGCGGGGATTGTAAGTCTGGGTCTGGAGCAGGTCGTCGCGGATGCGGCGGACGTCAAAACCAAACTTAATGGTGTGATTGCCTTTGGTCTTCGTCCATACGTTCGTAAACAGGACGTTGGTTTCCGCGCGGATCCACGGCAAGCTGGCCGAGAAGCCGATCACTGGACTGCTGAAGTTGCCGATGTTGATGGAGGGCGGACCGCTGGTCCAGGGGATGCCGTTGATGCCGGGAACTCCCAATGCGTCGGCCGTCGCCTGGCCGTACCCAACCTGTTGGGCGTCGTTGCGGTAACGGTTCACGCCGAAGCGGGCTTCGGTGATGAACGACGGGCTGAAAATGTGGTTGTAGTTGATGGCGCCACTGTAGGTGTTCTGAACGCTGCTGCCTTCAAATCCGGCTCCGCCCACGCCGCGCGGCCCGCCATAAATTCCATAGATAGCGGCATCGGCGGTCAGGGGACGGGAATAGCTTAGACGGACCGAAAACCGGTCGTTGTCGGTCTGGTTGTGGTCCACCTTGACGTCGAATTGATCCGTATTGCGGAAGAACGGGAGGTTACTGAAGAGGTTTTGCGAGTACGGATTTCCCGAATTGAAATTGGTATTGGGAACGATCGCCAGAATCTTCGCCGAGATCGGGTTGATCCGGCTGGGCGGAATGATGTTTCCAGGGAACGGAGTGCGCCCCACCCCGGTGTTCGGGTTACCGGTGGCGGGATCGTAGATGGTGGTGGGGTTCGCGCCGGGCGCCGCCACGTTCAGATTGCCGGTCCGCATGTCGGAGGTGGGGACCGTGAGCCGGTCGTTATTCGCGCTATGGTCTTCAATCCGCAGATAATCGCCGAAGAAGAACGTGCGGTTCTTGATGATGGGACCACCCACGGTGCCGCCGAAGTAGTTGTAAGTGAAGTGGCCGCGCGACGGATCGTACCAGTTCCGGGCCGCCAGGGCGCTGACGCGGTTCGATTCGTAGATGGATCCATGGATCTTGTTGGAACCCGATTTCAGAATGACGTTGATGGCTCCGCCGGTGGCGCGGCCGAGTTCCGCGTTGAAGTTGCTGGTGGAGATATCGACGGTTTGAATGGCTTCCTGGGGTGGGATCAGCACCTGGAGGAGCCCGGTGCGCTGGTTATCGTCGACGCCTTCAAGCTGCAGGTTGTTAGCGAGGCGGGACTGGCCGTTGAAGCGCGTGGCGAGGCTGACCTGCGGGTTGAAGAAGGCCGAGTGCTG